>NZ_JBHJYJ010000002.1:0-268189 GCF_042269845.1 Cellulosimicrobium sp. NPDC055967
TTCAACATCCGCGCCAACGTCTGCGCCAGATACGTCTTGCCCGTCCCCGTCGGACCGATCAACAAGATGTTCGACTTCGCCAGCTCCACGTAGTCTGGGTCGTCGGGGCTCGACGGCTTGGACTGCTCGCCCGCCTGGACGCGCTTGTAGTGGTTGTAGACGGCGACGGCCAGGGCCCGCTTGGCGGCGTCCTGGCCGATGACGTACTGCTCGAGGAACTCGAAGATCTCCTTGGGCTTGGGCAGCTCCGTGAGGCCGAGCTCGGTCGCCTCGGCAAGCTCCTCCTCGATGATCTCGTTGCACAGGTCGATGCACTCGTCGCAGATGTACACACCAGGGCCCGCGATGAGCTTCTTGACCTGCTTCTGCGACTTGCCGCAGAACGAGCACTTCAGCAGGTCGGCGCCGTCTGAGATACGAGCCACTACGCGTCTCCTTGTCCCGGTGCCGAGGCCTCCTGCCGTCGGGGTCGACGGCGCGGGGCCCGGGCACGGCCGAGCGAGTCCTGCTCCCCATTCCACACCACGGGGCCCCCGTTGTCAGGTGGGCTCTCCGGACGGGGCGCAACGTGTCGCGCCGCCGCCCCCGGCGGGGGACGGCGGCGCGGCGTGAGGTCATGCGGGTCGGGCGGTCGGATCAGGGCTTGTTGATCGCGACGGCCTTGCGGCTCTCGAGGACCTGGTCCACGAGGCCGTACTCCTTCGCCTGCGCGGCGGTGAGGATCTTGTCGCGCTCGATGTCCTGGCGGACCTGCTCGACCGACTTGCCCGAGTGCAGGGCCAGCGTGTCCTCGAGCCACTCGCGCATGCGGATGAGCTCGTTCGCGTGGATCTCGATGTCGGACGCCTGCGCGTAGCCGCCGCCCTCCATCGCGGGCTGGTGGATGAGCACGCGGGCGTTCGGCAGGGCGAGGCGTTTGCCCGGCTGGCCGGCGGCGAGCAGGACCGCGGCGGCGGACGCCGCCTGGCCCAGGCAGACCGTCTGGATCTGGGGCTTGATGTACTGCATCGTGTCGTAGAGCGCGGTCATCGCGGTGAACGACCCGCCCGGCGAGTTGATGTAGAGGATGACGTCGCGGTCGGGGTCCTGGCTCTCGAGCACGAGGAGCTGGGCCATGACGTCGTCGGCGGACGCGTCGTCGACCTGGACGCCCAGGAAGATGATGCGGTCCTCGAACAGCTTGGTGTAGGGGTCCTGCCGCTTGAAGCCGTACGCGGTGCGCTCCTCGAACTGCGGGAGCACGTAGCGGGCCGACGGCGCGCCGCCCGGCAGCGCGATGCCGCCGGGGCGCGCGCCCGCGCCGGCGAGGCGCTGCGCGGTGGACAGGTACTGGGACTCGGCGCTGAAGCTCACGGGTTCTCCTCGGTGAAGTCTGGTGTCCGGTGCGGGGGTCAGGAACCCGTGGTGCCGCCGCCGCCGGTCACGGACGACGCGTTGGTGACGACGTGGTCGATGAAGCCGTACTCCAGCGCCTCCTCGGCTGTGAACCAGCTGTCGCGGTCGTTGTCCTTGAGGATCTGCTCGAGCGGCTTGCCGGTCTGCTCGGCCGTCAGCTCGGAGAGCACCTGCTTCATGTGCATGATGAGCTGCGCGTTGATGCGCACGTCGGTGGCCGTGCCGCCGATGCCGCCGGAGGGCTGGTGCATCATGACGCGCGCGTGCGGCGTCGCGTACCGCTTGCCCTTGGTGCCGGACGAGAGCAGGAACTGCCCCATCGAGGCCGCCATGCCCATCGCGATGGTCGCGACGTCCGGCTGGATGTACTGCATGGTGTCGTAGATCGCCATGCCGGCCGTGATCGACCCGCCGGGCGAGTTGATGTACAGCCAGATGTCCTTCTCCGGGTCCTCCGCGGCGAGCAGCATCATCTGGGCGCAGATGGCGTTCGCGTTCTCGTCGCGCACCTCCGAGCCGAGCCAGATGATGCGCTCCTTGAGGAGCCGGTTGTAGATGGAGTCGTTGAGTCCGAAGCCCGGACCCTCGGCGCGGTTGACCGGGGCCGTCGCGTCGGACGGCAGGTACAGCTCGTTCACATCCATCTCCTTCGTCGCTCCCGCGGGTCGCCCCCGCCTGCGCTGCCCTGGCCGGTGCCGGGAGGGTGTCCCGGTCCAGCCGTGCTGCAGTGACCCTAACGCGGTCCGTGCCCGGCGTTCGTCCCGATAGCGCGCGTTTTCGCTGACGGCGCACCAGGCGGACGGCGCGCGCCGTCACGGCACGGGCACGACGACGGCCCGCCCCCCTCACGCGGAGGGTGCGGGCCGTCGTGGGACCTGCTCCGGCCGACCGGCCGGCGGCGCGTCAGGCCTTCGTCGCGTCCTTCTCGTCGTCCGCGACCGGCGCCTCGGCGGCGGCCTCGGCGGAGTCGTCGACGAGCGCCTCCTCGACGGGCTCGGCCGCGACGTCCTCGACCGACTCGTCCGCGGCGGCGTCCTCGTCGTCCGAGCCGATGAACTCGGTCAGGTCGACGACGTTGCCGGCGGAGTCCTTGACCTCGATCTGGCGCAGCGCGACGGCGAGCGACTTGGAGCGCGCGACCTCGCCGACCATCGCGGGGATCTGCCCGCCCTGGTCGAGCGACTGGATGAACTGGTTCGGGTCCATCCCGTACTGGCGCGACGCGCTCACGAGGTACTCGAGGAGCTCGTTCTGCGCGACCTTGATCTCGAGCTGCTCGGCGAGCGTGTCGAGCAGGATCTGGTTGCGGATGGCGTCGGTCGCCTCGACGGTGACCTCGGCGCGGTGCGTCTCGTCCTCCAGGCGGCCCTCGGACTCGAGGTGGCGGTGCACCTCGGCCTCGACGACGCCCGACGGCACGGGGATCTCGACCGCGTCGCCCAGCGCCTTGAGGAGCTCGTCGCGCGCGGCGACGGCCTGGTTCGACGTCTTGATGCTCGCGACCTGCTCGCGCAGGTCGGCGTTCAGCTCCTCGAGCGTGTCGAACTCGGACGCGAGCTGGGCGAAGTCGTCGTCCGCCTCGGGCAGGTCGCGCTGCTTGACGGAGGTGGCCGTGACGGTGACGGACGCCTCCTTGCCCTCGTGCTCGCCGCCGGCCAGCGGCGCGTTGAACGTGGTCGTCTCGTCGGCCGAGAGGCCGGTCAGCGCCTCGTCCAGACCCTCGAGCATGTTGCCCGAGCCGATCTGGTAGCTGACGCCGGAGACGGAGTCGACCTCCTCGCCGTCGATCTCGGCCTTGAGGTCGAGCACGACGAAGTCGCCCTCGGCCGCGGGGCGGTCGACGCCGACGAGGGTGCCGAAGCGCTCGCGGAGCGCGTCGAGACGCTCGGTGACGTCCTCGTCCGTGACCTCGGCGGGCTCGACCGTGATGGCGAGCGAGTCGAGGGACGGCAGCGTGATCTCGGGGCGGACCTCGACCTCGGCGGTGAAGACCAGCTGGCCCTCGCCGGCCTTGGCCGGGATCTCGGTGACCTCGACCTCGGGCTGGCCGAGCGGGCGCAGGCTCTCCTCGCTCGCGGCCTGGCGGTAGAAGCCGGAGAGGCCGTCGTTGACGGCGTGCTCGATGACGGCGCCCCAGCCGACGCGCTGGTCGATCACGCGCGGCGGGACCTTGCCCTTGCGGAAGCCGGGGATGTTCACCTGCTCCGCGATGTGCTGGTAGGCGTGCTCGATGCTCGGCTTGAGCTCGTCGTACTCCACCTCGACGGTCAGCTTGACCTTGGTGGGGTCCAGGGTCTCGACGGCGCTCTTCACTTCGATGGTCTCCAACTGATCGGGGCGGGCCGGCGTGCGGCCGGGGACGGCTCCGCACGCGGGCGTACGGGCAACCGTCCCATCGTACGCGAGCGGTCAAGCGTCGCGGTCAGGGCGACCTGCGCGCACCGGGACGCCCGACCACGAGCAGGACCGCCACGCCGACGACGGCGGTCGCGACGACCGTCTGCCACCGCAGCCCCACCACGCCGAGCACGTCGAGCAGGACGGCCATGAGCATCTGGCCGCCGACGACGGTCAGCGTGAGGACGAACGTGCCGAGGTGGCGCACCGCGTACGCGGCCGCCACGGTGATGAGCGTCCCCAGCGGGCCGCCGAGGTAGAGCCACCACCGACCGGGGAGCGTGACGCCGTCGAGCCCGCCGAGGACGGCGGCCAGCGCGCAGACGACGGAGATGCCCGCGAGCCCGCCCGTGACCGAGGTGAGCGTCGCGACGACCGGGTCGCCGGTGAGCTGCGTGACGCGACCGTTCCCGGCCTGCTGCCCGCACAGGACGGCGCCGCCGACGAACAGCGCGACCCCGGCGACGACGGCGCCCCACCCCGCGTCGGTCGTCGCGCCGCCGAGCACCGCGACGCCCAGGCCGACGAGCGCCGCGAGACCCGCGGTGGCCCGGCGGGGCGTGAGCCGCAGCGGGGCGGGGAGGCCGACGCCGCGCGCGTCGAGCGCGAGGCCCGCGACGGTCTGGCCCGCGACCGAGCACACCGACGCGACGGCGACGCCGACGAGCGGGACCCCGGCGGCCATGGCGACGACGATCGGGACGCTGCACAGCCCGACCGCGAACCACCACCAGGACGCGGAGGCGCGCAGGACGTGGAGCGTGGACCGGGCGCGACGGCGGACGAGAACGACGAGCACGGTCGCGAGGAGGGTCCCGACGTAGGAGAGCCAGGCGGCGACGACGGGGCCGGTCCCCGCCGCGGCGAGGTCGCCGTTGAGGCGCCCCTGGAGCGACAGCACGGCGCCGCTGCCCGCGGCGACCAGCGCCGCGAGGGTGACGCGGGTCGCGGGTCCGGCCGCGGGCGTGGACAAGGTCACGGGCACCTCTCGAGGACGAGGCCGTCGACGCGGCCCGGACGTCGTCGACGCCCCGCGACGCCCCCGGAGGGGCGCCGCGCGAAGGTCGGGGTGACAGGATTTGAACCTGCGACCTTCCGCTCCCAAAGCGGACGCGCTACCAACCTGCGCCACACCCCGTCGCCCGCCGCGGCGGCGGGCCAGGGCAAGTGTACTGGCGGGAGCGGGTCGCCCTCGTCGGCACGCGACCGCTGCCGCAGGTGGGCGGCACGTCCGCGCCACCGACGTTTGCTAAGGTTGCGGCCGCAGGTCGGCGCCGCGCCGGTCCTCGCTCCTCCTGCCGAGGAGCCCGGGCCCCGGTCCCACGGCCCGCGCGGGCGTAGCTCAATGGTAGAGCCCCAGTCTTCCAAACTGGCTACGCGGGTTCGATTCCCGTCGCCCGCTCCAGACCCTCGGGCTCCGTCCCGAACGTCGCTCCCGCACGTCACCACGGGCGCCCCGCCAGGCCGGCGGGGCGCCCGTCGTCGTCCCGCCCGTGCTCGGGCGGGTCCGCCGCCCGGACGACCGCCCCGTGGACGGCGTTGCAGGGTCGCGACGCGGACCGATAGCCTCGGGGCACACGCGCTGCCCGCACGCCCGGACCGCCGGGCGCCCGCGGCGCGACCGACCAGGAGGAGCGAGGAATGACCGCGACGATCGCGCGTCCCGCACCGCTGCACCGCGCCGTGTCGCGCGTCTCCTGTTGTCGCTGTCTCGGCTGTCGCTGACGACCCGCCGCCGACCCCGCGCGCGCCGCCGCGCCGCACCAGGCCGCTCCGTCCGCACGAGCCCACCCCGCCGTCGCGCCCGCGCGCCCGGAGCGTCCCCGCGAGACGCTGGGCACCGTGGTCACGGACCGCGACGGCCCTCGTCCCCCGATCGGTACCCCCACCCCGGCTCACCCCGAGCCGTCGACAGAAGAGGAAGACATGGCACGCATCTACGACGACGCCACGAAGCTCATCGGCAACACCCCCCTCGTGCGCCTAAACCGGCTCACCGACGGCCTCGAGGCCACGGTCGTCGCGAAGCTCGAGTTCTACAACCCGGCGAACTCGGTGAAGGACCGCATCGGGGTGTCGATCATCGACGCCGCCGAGGCGTCGGGCGAGCTCCAGCCGGGCGGCACGATCGTCGAGGGCACCTCGGGCAACACCGGTATCGCGCTGGCGTGGGTCGGCGCGGCGCGCGGCTACAACGTCGTGCTCGCCATGCCGGAGACCATGTCCAAGGAGCGCCGCGCGCTGCTGCGCGCCTACGGCGCCGAGCTCGTCCTCACGCCGGGCTCCGAGGGCATGAAGGGCGCCGTCGCGGCCGCCGAGCGGATCGCCGCGGAGCGCCCGGGCGCCATCCTCGCGCGCCAGTTCGCCAACCCGGCGAACGTGGACGTCCACCGCCGCACGACGGCCGAGGAGATCTGGGCCGACACGGACGGCGAGGTCGACATCGTCGTGGCCGGGATCGGCACCGGCGGGACGATCTCCGGCGTCGGGCAGGTGCTCAAGGAGCGCAAGCCCGAGGTGAAGATCGTCGCGGTCGAGCCGGCCGAGTCCGCCATCCTCAACGGCGGCCAGCCCGGCCCGCACAAGATCCAGGGCCTGGGCGCCAACTTCGTGCCCGAGATCCTGGACCGCGACGTCTACGACGAGGTCGTCGACATCGACGCCGAGACCGCGGTCGCGACCGCGCGCGCCGCGGCCAAGGAGGAGGGCCTCCTCGTGGGCATCTCGTCGGGCGCGGCCATCGAGGCCGCGATCCAGCTCGCGAAGCGCCCCGAGAACAAGGGCAAGCTGATCGTCACGGTCGTGCCGGACTTCGGCGAGCGCTACCTCTCGACGATCCTGTACTCCGACCTGCTGGACTGACGTGACCGACCCGCGACCCCACCACCGGACGGTCGGCTACCGGCTGCGCCGGTTCGTGCGCGTGCTTGGCGAGGACCTCGAGGCGGCCCGACGGCGGGACCCCGCCGCCCGCAGCCGCCTCGAGGTCGCGCTGGCGTACCCGGGCGTGCACGCCGTGTGGGCCTACCGGCTCGCGCACCGCATGTGGCGCGAGCCCCTGCTGCGCCTCCCGGCACGCCTCGTGTCGCAGGTGGCGCGCGCGCTGACCGGCGTGGAGATCCATCCCGGCGCCCGCATCGGCCGGCGCCTGTTCATCGACCACGGCATGGGGGTCGTCGTGGGCGAGACGGCGGTCGTCGGCGACGACGTCGTGCTCTTCCACACGTCGACGCTCGGCGGGCGGTCGATGAAGCGCGGCAAGCGGCACCCGACGCTCGGGGACCGCGTCGTCGTCGGGGCGGGCGCGAAGATCCTCGGTCCGGTGTGGGTCGGCGACGACGTGCAGGTGGGGGCCAACGCCGTCGTCGTCAAGGACGTGCCGGCCGGGGCGGTCGCGGTCGGGGTGCCGGCGACGATCCGCATGCCCGCCGCCGCGCCCGCGGCGCGGGACGCCGTCGAGGACCCGTCGCTCCTCATCGAGTACGTCATCTGAGCGCACGGACCCGGGGCCGCCGTCGGCACGACGGCGGCCCCTTCGTCGAGCCTCGTTGTTCTAGTTCCCCTAGAACAACTAGACTGGGCTCGTGATGTTCCGCATCGACCCGCAGGCCGACGAGCCGCTGTTCGCGCAGCTCGTCGCCCAGGTGCGCCTCGGCGTCGTCCAGGGGCGGCTCGCGCCGGGCGAGCGGCTCCCCGCGGCCCGCGAGCTCGCCGAGGCGCTGGACGTCAACGTGCACACCGTGCTGCGCGCCTACCAGGAGCTGCGCGACGAGGGGCTCGTCGACCTCCGCCGCGGGCGCGGTGCCGTCGTCACGGCGCCGCCCGCCGTCGACCTCACGTCGCTGCGGGCCGCGGTGGATCGCGTCGCGGCCGAGGCCCGCGCCCTCGCCCTGCCGCCCGAGACCGTCCTCACCCTCATGAAGGAGGCCCTCCGATGACCCGAGCCGCCCCGCGCCGCTCCCCCGGACGACCGACCGAGGACGGTCGCCCGCGCCCGGACGACCACCGCACCCTCGCGCTCCTCGTCGGCGGCGCGGGTGCGGTCGTCACAGTCGTGGCGGCGCTCGTCGCGCTCACCTGGTCAGCGGACCTCCCCGACCCCGTGGCGATCCACTGGGGCACGAGCGGTGCCGACGGCTTCGCGTCGCTCGGCACGGCCGTCACGGGCAGCACGGTCCTGGGGCTGGTCGCCTCCGCGGGGTTCGCCGCGATGACGGCGTTCCTCGGGCGGTCGGCCGCGAACCGGCGGGTCGCCGCGGGGGTCACCGTCGGGCTCCCGGTCATGCTCGCGGTCCTCACGCTCGGCTCGCTCTGGATCCAGCGCGGCCTCGCCGACGCCCACGACGTCGGCGGCGTGAGCGCCGTCACGGCCGTCGCGCTGGGTGCCGGGCTCCTCGTGGGCATCGCCGTCGGGGTGCTGGTCCCGGGCGACCGCCCGGACCCGACCGACGCCGGGGTCCCCGACGACGCGCCCCGGGTCGCGCTCCGACCGGGCGAGCGGGCCGCGTGGGTCGGGCGCGTGAGCGGCGGGCCGACGGTGCTCGTCGCACTGGGCGCGATCGTCCTCACCACGGTCCTGGCGCTCGTCCTGCGCGAGTGGGCGCTCCTCCTTGTGCCGGTCGTCCTGGGGCTGCTGCTCGCCGCGATGATGTCGTGGGTCGTGCGCGTCGACGAGGGCGGGCTGTCGGTCCGGTCGACGCTCGGGTTCCCGCGCACGCGCGTCCCGGTGGACGAGGTCGTGCGGGCCGACGTCGCCGACGTCTCGCCGCTGCGCGACTTCGGCGGCTGGGGCTGGCGCGCCGGCCGGGGCGGTGCCGTCGGCATCGTCGTGCGGGCCGGCGAGTCGTTGCGCGTCGAGCGCACCGGCGGTCGTGCGCTCGTCGTCACGGTCGACGACGCCGGGACCGCGGCGGCGCTCCTCAACACCCTCGCCGACCGAGCACGCCGCTGACCCTCGGCGCCGACGCGTCGCGCCGTGGCGTCGACACCGCGTCCGGTCCGGAGTCCAGCGCGGGTGCGCCCGGGCGCACCCGAGACCGGCGGCGGATCGGCTAGTCTGGAGGCGGGCGGTACCCGAGACTCCGCGTACCGGATACCCCCTGCCCGGCGCGCGACCGGGTACCGCCCGCACCCCGCCCGCCCGCGCACGACCCCGCGGCCCCCACCGGCGCCCGGAGCGCGGGAGCACCCGTACGACGACCCTCGACGAGGAGGAGCCCGCATGCGTCTCGGCATCCACACCGGCTACTGGTCGGCAGGCCCCCCGGCCGGCATCCAGGACGCGATCGTGGCGGCGGACCGCCTCGGCGTCGACTCCGTGTGGACCGCGGAGGCCTACGGCTCCGACGCCTTCACCCCGCTCGCGTGGTGGGGGTCGCGCACGACCCGGATCCGGCTCGGGACCGCCGTCGCGCAGCTCTCCGCACGCACCCCGACCGCGACGGCGATGGCCGCGCTGACGATGGACCACCTCTCCGGTGGCCGGTTCGTCCTCGGGCTCGGCGTCTCGGGCCCGCAGGTCGTCGAGGGCTGGTACGGGCAGCCGTACGCCCGTCCGCTCGCCCGCACGCGCGAGTACGTCCAGGTCGTGCGCGACGTGCTGCGCCGGGAGGCGCCCGTGACGTCGTCCGGCCCGCACTACCCGCTCCCCCTGCCCGAGGGCACGGGGACGGGACTCGGCAAGGCTTTGCGCGCGACCGTGCACCCGCTGCGCGCGGACCTGCCGATCCACCTGGCGGCCGAGGGGCCCAAGAACATCGCGCTCGCGGCCGAGATCGCCGACGGCTGGCTCCCACTCTTCTACTCGCCCCGCATGGACGCGACGTTCCGCGAGCTCCTCGCCGACGGCTTCGCGCGCCGCTCCCCCGAGCGCTCCCCCGAGGCCGCGTTCGAGGTGAGCGCGACGGTGCCCGTCGTCGTGCGCGAGCACGTCGAGCAGGCCGCGGACCAGGTGCGCCCGTTCCTCGCCCTGTACGTGGGCGGCATGGGCGCCAAGGGCGCGAACTTCCACCGCGACGCGCTCGACCGCCTCGGGTACGCCGAGGCCTGCGACGAGATCCAGGCGCACTACCTCGCCGGGCGCAAGGACCTCGCGGCCGCCGCCGTCCCGACGGCGATGGTCGAGGACGTCGCGCTCGTCGGCCCGCCGGAGAAGATCGCCCGCGACCTCGCCGCATGGCGCGAGACCGCGGTCACCACGCTCCTCGTCCAGGGCGACGCAACGGCCGTCCAGACGCTCGCCCCGCTCCTCGCGCCCCCGCCCCCGCGCTGAGTGCTGGGGACGTGTCGTCCCGCGGTCGGTCGGACGACAGATACCCCGCGCTCAACGCTCGGGGGTGTCGCTCTCGGGGAACCAGACGGCGCGGCGCAGGTCGACACGACGGCCGTCGCGCGACAGCGGGCACCCCTCGGCGCGCAGCTCGGTGAGCGCCGCGTCGAGGTGGTGCGCGGGCGGCGAGCCGGCCGCGTTCACGACGCGCCACCACGGGACCGGGGCGCCGTCGTCGTCGACGCCGGACGACCCCGCGAGCACCTGGCCGACCTGGCGCGGTCCGCCGCGGTGCAGGGACTCGGCGACGACCTCCGCGACCAGCCCGTAGGTCATCGCGCGCGCCGCCGGGATCAGGCGGACGAGCGCGAGCACCGCGGTCGCGTACTCCGCCGCGAGCGCCGTGCGGTCGGTCCCCGCCGTCGCGCCGTCGGCGGCGGTGCCCGCCGTGCGGCCGTGCGTGCGTCCTGCCTCGAGCCCTGCCATGGCTCCCGACCCTAGCCGCCGCATGTGTCCTGGCGCGACGCGTGCCGAGACACGAGGATCGAGGCCATGAGCGACCACCACCCCGCGACCCTTCCCGACGGCTACGAGCTCGTCGCCCTCTCGGCGTCCGACCTGCGCGACGTCCTCGACCTCGACACGACGACGTTCCCGTCCCCGGTCGAGGTCGACGAGCTCGTCGACCTCCCGTTCCCGCTCACGTGGGACCGCGCGCTCGGCGTCACCCGGGAGCACGAGGACGACGACGCGACGCCCGTCGACGGTGCGCGCCCCGTGCGCCGCGACCTCGTCGCGATGCACGCGTCGTACCCGTTCGCCCGGTTCCCGGTGCCGGGGGCGACCACCCCGGTCGCGGGGCTCACGTGGGTCGGCGTCCACCCCGGGCACCGTCGCCGCGGGATCCTCAGCGCGATGATCGACACGCACCTCGCGCGGTGCCGCGAGCGCGGCGAGCCGCTCTCGGCGCTCTTCGCGGCGGAGGCGGCGATCTACGGGCGCTTCGGCTACGGCAAGGCCGCGGACGACGTCCGGCTCACCGTCCCCCGCGGGGTCGCGCTGCGCGACGTCCCCGGCGCCGACCGCCACACCGTGCGCATCGAGCGCGCCGACCGGGCTCGGCACGGAGCGCTCGTCGCGACGCTCCACGAGCTCGCCGGCACGGACCCGACGGGCCAGGGCACGGGGATCAACCGCCCGGGCTGGGCGACACGCGAGACGCCGGAGCTCCAGGCCACGTTCTGGGACGACGCGAAGGTGTGGCGCAAGGACCGCGAGCCCACGCGCATCGCGATCGTCGAGCTCGACGGCGAGCCGCGCGGGTACGCGCGGTTCCACCGCAAGCTGTCCTGGGAGGTCACGGGCCCGCGCGGTCCGGTGAGCACGGGCGAGGTCGTCGCGCTGGACGCCGCGGCGGCGCGCGCGCTGTGGGGCGTGCTCACGGACCTCGACCTCACGCACGAGGTGACGCCCTTCATGCTGCCGGTGGACGACGTCGTCACGAGCCTGCTCGTGGACCCCCGCTCGGCGTCGCCGCGCCTCGCGGACAACCTCTGGGTGCGCGTGGTGGACGTGCCGGCCGCGCTGGCCGCGCGCCGCTACGCGGCGGACGTGGACGTCGTCGTGCACGTGACGGACGCCCGCCTGCCGGACAACGCGGGCCGCTGGCGGCTGCGCGCGCCGGCGTTCGGCGACGCGGTGGCCGAGCGGACGGAGGACGCCGCGGACCTCTCGCTCGACGTGCGCGAGCTCGGTGCCGCCTACCTGGGCGGGACCTCGCTCGCGGCCCTCGCGGCGGCAGGGCTCGTCACCGAGCACTCCCCCGGCGCGCTCGCCCGCGCGAGCGCGGCGTTCGGCTGGCCCCTCGCCCCGGTGTGCAGCTGGGTCTTCTGAGCCTCAGGCCTGGCAGACGCCGCACCAGTAGAGGTTGCGGCCGGCGAGCTCCTTGAGCAGCACGGGCGTGCCGCACACGCGGCACGGGAGCCCGTCGCGGTGGTAGACGTAGAACGCGTCGTCCGCGGGGACGGCGTCGGGCGCGCCGTCGGTGTTCTGCCGCACGCGGCGGCGCCCGGGCGGCCCGTCGGCGTCGTCCGGCGGGCCATCGCCGGCGCCGGGGCCGTCGCGGTCCTCCGGTCGGGTCGTGACGATGGCGCCCGTCCGGGTGCCCTCGCGCATGAGCACGACGAGGTCGTCCCACAGCGCGCGCAGGTCCTCGCCGGGCACGTCACGACCAGGCCGCATCGGGTCGAGCCGCGCGCGGAACAGCGACTCCGCGCGGTAGATGTTGCCCACGCCGGCGACGACGTCCTGGTTCATGAGCAGCAGCCCGACGGGGCTGCGCGAGCGCCGCACGGCGGTCACGAACTCCTCGCGCGGGTCGCCCTCGGCGAGCGCGGCGTCGCGGATCGGGTCGGGACCGAGCCGGTCCTCGACGGCCCGCTTCTCCTCGCCCGTGACGACCTCGCACGCCGTGGGCCCGGTGAGGTCCGCGACGGCGTGCGCCCCGACGAGCCGCACCCGCACGGCCCCGCGCGGCGGCGGGGGCGACCACGCGTCGTCGGGCCCGGCCGCGGCGGCCGCACCCGGGCCTGCCGGGACGGTCTCGCGCTCGCCGATGCGGCGGCGCGGCGCCCCGATCGCGTGCACGACGGCGGTGCTGCCGTCGCCCGCGAACGTCCACGCCCCGTAGAGGCCGAGGTGGACGCGGAGCCAGCGCACGTCGTCGGGCCGGCCGGCGGTCCCGACCGCGGCGCGCGCCGGGTCGGCGAAGCCGAGGAAGAGCTGCTTGCCCCACGCCTCGCTCGCGACGAGCACGTGCCCGTCGAGCACGGCGGCGCCCGCGGCGAACCGGCCCTGCGGGCTGCTCACCGCGAGCGTCTCGCCCGTGAAGAGCTCGCCGAACGCGCGCGCGAGCCGGTGGACGGTGTGACCCTCCGGCACGTCAGGCGGAGGCGCCGCGCGTCGTCTCGTACGCCGCGAGCTGGTCGATCCGGCGCTGGTGGCGCGGGTCGCCGCTGAACGGCTCCGCGAGGAACGCGTCGACGAGCTCGACGGCCTCGTCCACCGTGTGCTGGCGCGCCCCCACCGCGACGACGTTCGCGTCGTTGTGCTGACGGCCGAGGCGCGCGGTCTCGAGGTTCCACGCGAGCGCGGCACGCACCCCGACGACCTTGTTCGCGGCGATCTGCTCGCCGTTGCCCGACCCGCCGATGACCACGCCGAGCGAGCCCGGCTCGGCCGCGACGGCCTCGCCCGCGGCGAAGCAGAAGGACGGGTAGTCGTCCTGCGCGTCGTACGTGTGGGCCCCGTGGTCGACGACGTCGTGCCCCGCGGCCTCGAGGTGCTCGACGAGATGGGTCTTGAGCTCGTAGCCCGCGTGGTCCGCGGCGATGTGAACGCGCATGCGCCCATCATGCCCCAGCGGGACACCTGGGCGTCGGGAGGAGGCCGTAGCCTGAGACGCATGACACAGACCTCCCCGACGTCCACGTCCGCGTCCGCGTCCGGCACGACCGGGACCGTGCGCTCCGGCATCGACCTGGGCGCGCTGGACCCCGTCGTCCGGCCGCAGGACGACCTGTACCGCCACGTCAACGGGCGCTGGCTCGCGACGCACGAGATCCCCGCCGACCGCGCCATGGACGGCGCGTTCCGCGCGCTGCACGACCAGGCCGAGGTCCACGTGCGCGAGATCATCACCGACCTCGGGGCGCAGGTGGCCTCGGGCGCCGAGGACGTCGGCGCGGACGCGGCGAAGGTCGGCGCGCTCTACGCGAGCTTCATGGACACCGAGCGGATCGAGGCCCTCGGCACGACCCCGCTGCAGGCGGACCTCGCGCTCGTCGCGTCCGCGACGACGCAGGCGGAGCTCACCGGCGTGCTCGGTGCGCTGCAGCGCACCGGCGGCGCGGGCGCCGTCGGCTTCTGGGTGGACAACGACGCCAAGGACCCCGAGCGCTACGTCGCCTACCTCTACCAGTCCGGGCTCGGGCTGCCCGACGAGGCGTACTACCGCGAGGACCAGTACGCGCCGGTCCGCGAGAAGTACGTGCCGCACGTCGCGCGCATGCTCGCCCTCGCGGGCGTCACCGCCGAGACCTGGGGCGCGACCCCCGAGGACGCGGCCGAGCGGGTCCTGGCGCTCGAGACGAGGCTGGCCTCGAAGCACTGGGACGTCGTCCGCGACCGCGACGCCGACCTCACCTACAACCCCCGCACGCTCGCCGCGCTCGTCGACGAGGCGCCCGGGTTCGACTGGCGCGCCTGGGTCCTCGCGCTCGGGGCGCCGGAGGGCTCGCTCGACGACGTCGTCGTGCGCGAGCCCGACTTCGCGACCGGGTTCGCCGCGCTCTGGGCGAGCGAGGCGCTCGAGGACTGGAAGCTGTGGATGGTGTACCACCTGGTCACCGCCCGCGCGCCCTACCTCACGGACGAGCTCGTCGAGGCCAACTTCGACTTCTACGGCCGCACGCTCTCGGGCGCGCAGGAGGTGCGCGAGCGCTGGAAGCGCGGCGTCTCCGTGGTCGAGGGCGCGCTCGGCGAGGCCGTCGGCGCGCAGTACGTCGCCCGCCACTTCCCGCCCGCCCACAAGGCGCGCATGGAGGAGCTCGTCGCCTACCTCGTCGCCGCGTACCGCGAGTCGATCGCCACGCTCGACTGGATGACGGAGGAGACCAAGGAGAAGGCGCTCGCCAAGCTCGAGGCCTTCACGCCGAAGATCGGCTACCCCGTGACGTGGCGCGACTACTCCGCGCTCGTCGTCGAGGCCGACGACCTCGTCGGCAACGTGCGTCGTGCCCACGCGTTCGAGCAGGACCGCGAGCTCGGCAAGATCGGCAGGCCCCTGGACCGCGACGAGTGGTTCATGACGCCGCAGACCGTCAACGCGTACTACAACCCGGGGATGAACGAGATCGTCTTCCCCGCGGCGATCCTCCAGCCCCCGTTCTTCGACCCCGAGGCCGAGGACGCGGTGAACTACGGCGGGATCGGCGCGGTCATCGGCCACGAGATCGGCCACGGCTTCGACGACCAGGGCTCCAAGTACGACGGCGCCGGCCGCCTCGAGGACTGGTGGACGACGACGGACCGCGAGGAGTTCGAGAAGCGCACCAAGGCCCTCATCGCCCAGTACGACGCGTTCCGCCCCGCCCAGCTCGGCGAGGACGGGCCGCACGTCAACGGCGCGCTGACGATCGGCGAGAACATCGGCGACCTCGGCGGCCTGTCGATCGCGCTCAAGGCCTACCGCATCGCGCTCGGCCGCCCGCTCGCCGAGGCGCCCGTCGTCGACGGGCTCACCGGGATCGAGCGCGTGTTCCTCGGCTGGGCGCAGGTCTGGCAGTCCAAGGGCCGCGACGAGGAGGTCGTGCGGCGGATCGCGACCGACCCGCACTCCCCCAACGAGTTCCGCTGCAACGGCGTGGTCCGCAACGTGGACGAGTTCTACGCGGCCTACGACGTGCAGCCCGGGGACGCGCTGTACCTCGCGCCCGAGGAGCGCGTGCGCATCTGGTGACACGACAGCACGAGGGGCCCGCGGCGTTCCGTCCGCCGCGGGCCCCTCGTGCGTGCCGGGTCGACCCGGACCCCTCAGGGCTCAGGGCCGCTCGACGACCTGCTCAGAGCGTCCGGATGCCGGCACGGGCGATCGTGAAGCCCTTGCCCGTCGCGTCGTCGCGGCACGTCATGCCCGTCTCGGCGCTGTCGCACGTGAACGGGCCCACCGTCTTCGACGTGCCGTAGTCCAGGATCGCGGTGTCGCCGGGGGCGGCCTGCGGCTGCTCGGCCGTCGGCACGCAGGGCTGCTCGACGCTGCCGTCGGCACCCAGGACCACCTTGTACCCGACCGTGCCGTCGCAGCCCGCCACGGGGGCCGGCTGCGTGCCGAGCTGGGCGATCACGCACGTCGCGCTGACGTCGGTCACCTCGCACGTGATGTTGCGCGACTCGGACGCGAACGTCTCGCTCACGGTGGGCTCGGCGGCGGGCGTCTCCTCGGTCCCCTCCGTGGCGGTCGCCGACGGCGGCGGGGTGGCGTCGCCCGCGGGGTCGTCGCCCCCGCCCCCGAGCAGGGAGATCGCGAAGACGATCGCCCCGATGACGAGCAGCGCGTCGACCACGATGAACGCGATCCACCCGGGGCTCAGGCGGTCCGACCTGCGACCGCCACCACCGTTGCTCCCGCCACGCCCGGCGGGCGGTCGCGGCGTCGTGCCCGACCCGCCCGCGCCGGCCGCAGCCCGGGGGGCGGCGCCGGTCGGCGCGACCGTCGCCGGCGGGTGGTAGGCCGGCTGGGGCTGCTGGGGTGCGGCCGAGGCGTAGCCCGCCTGCGCCGCGGGCTCGTACGCCGGGGCGCCGTGCGCGGCGTACGCGCCGGTCGGCGCGTAGCCGGTCGGCGCGGCGTCCGCCGGTGCGTAGGCCGGTCGGCTCGCAGTGGTCCCGACGGGCGCGGCGACGCCGAACCCGTTCTGCTCGGTCGCGTAGCGCACCCGCTGCGGGGGCACCGGCGACGGCGCGGGGACCGCGGGCTGGGCCGCCGTCGGGAGCTCCGTGATCGGCGTGACGTGCTGGACGCTCGTCGGCTGGAACGACGACGCGACGACGGTCGGCTGCCCGTCCGCGGGCGTGGCGCGGGGCGCCTGGGCCGTCGGCCCGCTCGTGGGCGCGAAGGACGGCGGCACGGCCGCCGCGGCGCCCGGCACCGGGCCGGCGAACGCCTGGGTCGGCTGCGCGTCGTCCCGACGGACCGCGGCCCCCGGCACGCCGCCAGGGGGCGGCGGCGGCGGTGGCACGGGTGCGTTCGGGGACATGCGGCTCCTCGCGGGCTCCTCGTCGGACTCGCCCGGCACGACCGGGCGGCGGGCGCTCCTGACACCGCCCGCAACCTGACGAAGCATGGCACGACGCACCCGTGCGGGTCGAACCCCGCCGGCGGCGCGACCGTCCCGCCGGCGAGGTCCCGAGGCCGACGAGGTCAGTCGAAGACGGGACCCTGGGTCCGCGTGCGCTTGAGCTCGAAGAAGCCGGGTGTGCTCGCGACGAGCACGCACCCGTCCCACAGCCGACCTGCGGCTTCGCCCTTCGGGGCAGGCGTCACGACCGGGCCGAAGAACGCGGTGTCGCCGAACGCGACGACCGGCGTCCCGACGTCCTCCCCGACGCGCCCGATCCCCTCGGCGTGCGACGCCCGGAGGTGCTCGTCGTACGCGTCCGAGCCCGCGGCGTCGGCCAGCGCGGCGGGCAGCCCGACCTCGGCCAGCGCCTCCGCCAGCACCGCGTCGTAGTCGTCACGGCCGCCCGGGTGCAGGCGGGTCCCGATCGCGTCGTACAGGGGCTTCACGACCTCCTCGCCGTGCTCGACGCGCGCGGCGGTGACCACGCGCGCGGGGCCCCACGCCTTGTCCATGAGCGCGCGGTACTCCTCCGGCAGGTCCCGGCCCTCGTTGAGCACCGCGAGGCTCATGACGTGCCAGCGGACCGCGACGTCGCGCACCTGCTCGACCTCGCCCATCCAGCGGCTCGTCATCCACGCCCACGGGCACACGGGGTCGAACCAGAAGTCGGCGACGCGCACGTCGGTCTCGGTCGCGGTGTTCTCGGACGTGGCGGTGAGGGTCACGGGACGGTTCTCCTTCGACGTGGGCGGCGCCCGGTGGTCCGGGTCGCCGGAGCGGTGGGCGACGGGCTACGGACGGCCGGCGCCGTCGCCCACCAGTCTCGACACCGGGCGGCCGCAGCATATTCCCGACGGGCGGCCCCGGGGTCGCGCGCGGCCACCCGTGGGATGATCGTCCGTGGCCCACAGGCCGCCGTCGAGGCCGCCCGGCCCGACCCGAGACCGAGGAGATGCAGTGCCCGGAGAGAACCTCACCCGCGCCGAGGCGAGCGAGCGCGCGGCGATCGTCGACGTCCAGTCCTACGAGGTCGACCTCGACCTCACGACGGGGGCGACGACGTTCGCGTCGACGACCGTGGTGCGGTTCACCGCGACCGAGGGGGCGAGCACGTTCGTCGACCTCGTCGCCCCGACCGTGCGCGAGGTCGTGCTCAACGGACGCTCCCTCGACCCGGCGGAGGTCTTCGCGGACTCGCGCGTCGCCCTCGACGGCCTCGCGGCCGACAACGAGCTGCGCGTCGTCGCCGACTGCGCGTACACCAACACGGGCGAGGGCCTGCACCGGTTCGTCGACCCGGTCGACGGCGAGGTCTACCTCTACACGCAGTTCGAGGTCCCGGACTCGCGGCGCGTGTTCGCCGTCTTCGAGCAGCCCGACCTCAAGGCGGCGTTCGCGTTCACGGTCACCGCGCCCGCGGCGTGGCAGGTCGTGAGCAACCAGCCGACGCCCGCACCCGAGGCGCTCGGCACGAAGGCCGACCCGACCGGCACCGGCGCCGGCGACGTCGAGGTCGCGCGCTGGGCGTTCGAGCCGACGCCGCGCATCTCGTCGTACATCACCGCGCTCGTCGCAGGGCCGTACGTCGTGGAGCGCAGCGAGCTCACGTCGTCCGACGGCCGCACGATCCCGCTCGGGGTCTTCTGCCGCGCGTCGCTCGCCGACCACATGGACGCCGACTACGTCTTCGACAAGACGCGCGAGGGCTTCGCGTTCTTCGAGTCCGCGTTCGAGCACCCGTACCCGTTCGACAAGTACGACCAGCTCTTCGTGCCCGAGTACAACATGGGCGCGATGGAGAACGCCGGGTGCGTGACGTTCACCGAGACGTACGTGTTCCGGTCCAAGGTCACCGACGCCGTCAAGGAGCGTCGCGTCGTGACGATCCTCCACGAGCTCGCGCACATGTGGTTCGGCGACCTCGTGACCATGAAGTGGTGGAACGACCTGTGGCTCAACGAGTCGTTCGCGGAGTACGCCTCCACGCTCGCGACCGCCGAGGCGACGGAGTGGCACGAGGCCTGGACGACGTTCGCGGCGATGGAGAAGTCGTGGGCGTACCGCCAGGACCAGCTCCCCTCGACGCACCCGATCGTCGCGACGATCAACGACCTCGAGGACGTGTTCGTCAACTTCGACGGCATCACCTACGCCAAGGGCGCGTCGGTGCTCAAGCAGCTCGTCGCGTGGGTCGGCAAGGAGCAGTTCCTCGCGGGCGTCGCCGCGTACTTCCGCAAGCACGCGTGGGGCAACACCGAGCTGCGCGACCTGCTCGTCGAGCTCGAGGCCACGAGCGGCCGCGACCTCACGCAGTGGTCCGCCCTCTGGCTCGAGACGGCCGGCGTGAACACGCTGCGCCCCGAGTTCGAGCTCGACGCGCACGGCCGCTTCACGACGTTCGCCGTGCTGCAGTCCGCCGCGCCCGACCACCCGACGCTGCGCCCGCACCGCCTCGGCATCGGTCTCTACGACCTCGTGGACGGCGTCCTCACGCGAGTCCACCGTGTCGAGGTCGACGTCGACGGCGCCCGCACCGAGATCCCCGAGCTGCTCGGGCTCGACCGTCCGCAGCTCGTGCTCCTCAACGACGACGACCTCGCCTACGCGAAGATCCGCCTCGACGCCGCGTCGCTCCAGGTCGCGACCGAGCACCTCGCCGACCTGGCCGACCCGCTGGCCCGCTCGCTCGTCTGGGGCTCCGCGTGGGACGCGACGCGCGACGGCGAGACCCCTGCGGGCGACTACGTGCGCCTCGTGCTCGGCAACATCGCTCGCGAGACCGAGTCGACGACGATCCGCACGACCCTGAACCAGCTCGCGCTCGCGGCGAAGACGTACGTCGCGCCCGAACGCCGCGCCGAGACCCTCGCGCACGTCGGGGACGTCCTCTGGTCGCTCGCGCAGGAGGCCGCCCCGGGCTCCGACCTCCAGTTCCAGCTCGTCAAGTTCTTCGCGCACCTCGCCTCGACGCCGGCGCACGGTGAGGCGCTCCGCTCGCTGCTCGACGGCTCGGCCGCCCTCGACGGGCTCGAGATCGACACCGACCTGCGCTGGGAGATCCTCGAGGGCCTGGTCCTGCTCGACCTCGCGGACGACGCCGAGATCGAGGCGACCCTCGCCGCCGACTCGACCGCGACCGGCCAGCAGTCCGCTGCCCGCGCCCGCGCGACCGTGCCCACGGCCGAGGCGAAGCGCGCCGCGTTCGACCGCCTCGTCGGCTCGGACGACGCGCCCAACGCGATCGTCCGCGCCACGACGCTCGGCTTCCAGCACGTCAACGACCCCGAGTCGCTCGCCCCCCTCGTGGGCGCGTACTTCGACGCGCTGCTGCCGCTGTGGGACCAGCGGTCTTACCACATCGCCGAGGCTCTGGTCACGGGGCTCTACCCGGCGCCGCTCGCGAGCACCGTGCTCCGCGACGCGACGCAGGAGTGGCTCGACGCGAACGCCGACGCCGCCCCCGCGCTGCGTCGCCTCGTCGTCGAGAACCTCGCCGGCGTCGAGCGCGCCCTCACCGCCCAGGGCGCCGACGCCTGACCAGCCCAGACGCGCCGGGTCTCTCCCACGTCGGAGCGGCCCGGCGCGTCGGACGAAGCGTCACCACGCGGGCAGCCATCAGGGGTGAGCACAGACCAGGGTGAGACGACGTCGGGCGGGGTGGGTGGTGGTGCCGCGTCGTGGTCGGGCCTGGCGGGAGCCGCGAGGAACGAGCGGCGGATGGTAGACGCGGCACCACCACCCACCCCGACCACCCAAGGCGACGGACCGCCGTCGGACAAGCCGATGACACCTCGACCTGGACGACCCACGGCTCTACCTCGGCCAACCAGGGTTGTACCTCGGCAGGTCAGAGGGCGTCGTTCATGGCCTTCGCGAGGGAGCGCAGGCGGGCGGAGTCGAACAGGTCCTCCAGCAGGACGACGTTGCCCGACGAGTCGCCGAGCGGCACCTTCCAGTTGGGGTACTCCTGGTCCGTGCCGGGCTGGTTCTGCGAGCGGCGCTCCCCCACCGCGTCGGCGAGCGAGACGCCGAGCAGGACGGCGGGTGTGCTGCGGACCAGGCGGTGCAGGGCCTCGACGAGCTCGCGCTCGGACGGGTCGTCGCCGACGAGCCCGCGCTCGCGCAGGAACGCGACCATGGCGTCGCGCTCGGCACGGGCCGCGCGGCGCACGTCGGCGACGTCCTCGGTGAGGACGCCGAGCCGGTCGCGCAGCTCGACGTGCTCGCCCGCGAGGTACCCCGCGGACGGCGGCAGGTCGTGGGTCGTCACGGTCGCGAGCGCGAGGCGTCGGTAGTCCTCGGGCGGCAGCGGGGCGCCGTCGCCCGTCTTCTCGAACCAGAGGACGGACGTGCCGAGCACGCCGCGGTCGGCGAGGTAGTCGCGGACCCACGGCTCGAAGACGCCGAGGTCCTCGCCGATGACGATCGCCCCGGCACGCTGCGCCTCGAGGCACAGGATGCCGACGAGGGCCTCGTGGTCGTAGCGGACGTAGGCGCCGGCGTCGGCGCGCGCCCCGCCGGGGATCCACCAGAGGCGGAAGAGCCCGATGACGTGGTCGATGCGGATCGCGCCCGCGTGCCGCAGGACGGTGCGCAGCATGTCGCGGTAGGGCGCGTACCCGGCGCGGGCGAGCGCACGCGGGTGCCACGGCGGCTGGGACCAGTTCTGCCCCTGCTGGTTGTACATGTCCGGGGGCGCCCCGACGGAGACCCCGGTGGCGAGCACTCCCCGGTGCGCCCACACGTCCGCGCCGTCGGGGTGCACCCCGACGGCGAGGTCGTGCATGATCCCCACGGACATGCCCGCCTCGCGCGCGGTGCGCTGCGCGGCCCGGAGCTGCTCGTCGGCGACCCACTGGAGCCAGCAGTAGAACTCGACCCGGTCGGCGAGCTGGTCGCGCAGCGCCGCGACGGTCGGGCCGTTCGGGTCGTACGCGCCGGGCGGCCAGTCGCGGTCGCCGTAGTGGTCGGCGAGCGCGCACCACGTCGCGAAGTCCTCGAGGCCGCGCCCCTGCTCGGCGCGGAACGCGTCGAGCGACGCCTGGCGTGCGGTCGACCGGGGCGCCGCGAAGACGACCTCGAGCGCGGCCTTCTTGGCGTCCCACGCGGCGTCGCGGTCGATCGGCCCGGGGTCGGTGTCGAGGTCGCGCACCGGGTCGAACGCCCACTCGACGAGCGAGCGGTCCGCGGCCGACAGGTAGCCCGTCTCGCGGATGTCCTCGACCCGGACGTAGATCGGGTTGACGAAGCGCCGGCTCGTCGGCAGGTAGGGGGACGGCGTCATCGGGGTGCGCGGCTCGGCGGCGTGCAGCGGGTTGACGAGCACGAAGTCGGCCCCGGCCTCGCGCGCGGACAGCCAGGCGAGGTCGGCGAGGTCGGCGAGGTCGCCGACGCCCCACGAGGCGCGCGAGCGCACCGAGTAGAGCTGGGCCATGAAGCCCCAGGCGCGGCGCTCGACGACCGCGGCGGGGAGCTCGAGGCGCTGCGGCGTCACGACGAGCGTCGCGCGGGCCTGCGTCCCGTCGCTCTCGGCGTGCAGGTCGTGCCACCCGAGGGGCAGGTCGGCGGGCACCTCGAACGTCGCGCGCCCCACGCGCCGGCCGTCGACCGTGCGCGGCTCGACGAACACGTCGAGCTGGCCGAGGTCGCGGCGCTCGCGCGCGGCCCGGGCCGCGTGCTGCCCGGTCGGCTGGCCACCGTGGCGCGACGGCTCGGCCTCGAGCTCGACCCACACCGTGACGGCGGACCCGTCGGCGACGTGCACGGGCAGCGGGACGGCGTCGCCCTGCCGCACGACGACGGTCGGCGGCAGCATCTGGCGCCACGCGTCGTCGCGCGAGTGCTCGAGGCTGACCGCCACCTTCTCGGGCGACGACGCCGGGACGCCGAGGGCCTCGAGCACGGCGACGAGCGTCGACGCGCGGACCTGGCGGCGCGACCCGTCGAAGTCCCAGAAGTCGGACGCGACGCCGTGGGCGTCGGCCAGCTGCACCAACGGCTCGGGCAGGTCCGTCTGCGGGGGTTCGCTCACGCCTGCATCCTGCCAGAACGCGGGCCCGCGAGCAGCGCGTTCGTCCGGCGCGCCCAAGGACCGCCCACCTGGCCCGGGTACCCTGCGCTCATGTCCCACCCCCTTCTCGCCCCCGTCCTGCGCGTGCCCGCGGAGGTCCCGGAAGAGGTCCGCAACGGCTTCGACCCGAGCAACCCCGACGACTGGTTCGAGTGGTTCGTCGGGGTCCCGCTGCGCGTGCTCCTCATCATCGGCGTCGGCGCGATCGCCCTCGCGCTCGTGCGCCGCGTCATCCGCAGGATCACCGAGCACATCGCCGAGGGGACACCGACGCTGCGCAGCAAGCGGCTCCAGGGCGTCGCCGACTCCGGGGTCGGCAGCGTCCTGCTGCGCGCGAACCCGCTCGCGTCCGCGCGACGGGCCCAGCGCGCGCGGACGGTGGGCTCGGTGCTGCGGTCCGTCGCCAACATCCTCATCGGGGCGACGATCGTGCTCCTGGTCCTCACCGAGCTCGGCGTGAACATCGCGCCGTTCCTCGCCTCGGCGGGCATCGCGGGCGTCGCGCTCGGCTTCGGCGCGCAGAGCCTCGTGAAGGACTTCCTGTCCGGGACGTTCATGCTGCTCGAGGACCAGTACGGCGTGGGCGACACCGTGGACTTCGGCGAGGTCACGGGCACCGTCGAGGAGGTCGCGCTGCGCGTCACCAAGGTCCGCGACGGCAACGGGACCCTGTGGTTCGTGCGCAACGGGGAGATCCTGCGCACGGGCAACAAGACCCAGGAGTGGGGCCGCGCCGTGGTCGACGTGCGCGTGGCGTACTGGGCGGACGTCGACGCGGTGCGCGCGACGCTGCTCGCCGCGGCCGAGGACGTCGGCGCCGACCCCGTGCTCGGTACGTACTTCCTGGAGCCCCCGGAGGTCACGGGCATCGAGTCGATGACGGCCGAGGCCCTGCAGCTCAAGGTGCAGGTCAAGACGCGGGCGGCGATGCAGTGGGAGGTGGCGCGCGCTCTGCGCGCCCGCGTCCGGCAGGGGCTGTCCGACGCGCGGATCCCGCTGGCGGGGGCGCAGCAGGTGGTCGTCCTCGACCACTCGCCGTCGGTGCCCGACGACCGGCCCGACGACCGGACCGACGACGGTCCGCGCGGCGCAGCGCGGGACGAGCAGGCGGCGCGCGACCGGCGCGGTGCCGCGGCGGCCGCCGCGATGCAGGACCGGACCGGCGGTTCCGCGGGCCCCTCCGCCTGAGCCGGGCGGCGCCGTCGGGCACGTCCGTCCCCGGCGGCGCCGGCCCTCCGCGGCGGAGGGCCGGACGGGGTCAGCGCAGGCCGTCGAGCTCCGCGGCGAGGTTGTCGGCCTCCGGGCCGACGATGACCTGGACGACGCGGCCCGAGCGCACGACGCCGAACGCGCCGGTCGCCTTGAGGCGCGCCTCGTCGACGAGCTGCGGGTCGGTCACCTCGACGCGCAGGCGCGTGATGCACGGCTCCAGGTCGACGACGTTGCCCTGGCCCCCGAGGGCCTCGAGGATCTGCTGTGCCTTCTGGTCCGAGGGGGTGCTCATCGAAAGTGTCTCCTGAGGCGAGTCGCGGCTGGGGATCCGCGCGCGGGATCCGGGGTGTCGGGGTGCCGTGCACCTGGCAACAGCCTAGTCTCCTGGCGAGGTTGTCACCGGATCGACGCAGGAGCGCAACGGCACCGCAACGACGGTGTGCAGCGCGCCAGCCCCTCGTCGGCCGGCGACGGGCACGCGTGCGCACCGGCCCGGGCACCCGGGTCGCACGCCCGAGTCGGACAGGAGCGAGGTCGTGACGGGCGGAACACAGGACGAGGCACGGCAGGTCATCACGGGCATCGGCGTGTGCCCCGGCACGGTGGTCGGGCCGGTGGTGCTCATGCCGGAGCCGATCGCGGAGCCGGCACCCGGGCTGCGGATGGGCCCGCGCGAGGACCACGAGGCGCAGGCCCGCCGGGTCGACGCCGCGGCCGCGCAGGTGGCCGCCGACCTCCAGCGCGCGGCCGACGCCGCCGCAGGCGAGACGCGCGACGTGCTGGAGGCGACGGCCGCGATGGCCGGCGACCCCACCCTGGCGGCCGACGCGCGCCGCCGCGTCCTCGACGAGCACCTGGTGCCCGAGCGCGCGGTGTGGGAGGCCGCGGAGGAGGTCGTGCGGCAGTTCACCGAGCTCGGCGGGTACTTCGCCGAGCGCGCCCGCGACGTCGCCGACGTGCGGGACCGGCTCGTCGCGGCGCTCACGGACCGCCCCGCGCCGGGCGTGCCCGAGCACGCCGAGCCGTTCGTGCTCGTCGCGCCCGACCTCGCGCCGTCGGCCACCGCTGCCCTCGACCCGGCGCGCGTGCTCGCGATCGTCACCGACGGCGCCGGCCCGACGTCGCACACCGCGATCGTCGCCAACGCCAAGGGCATCCCCGCCGTCGTCGCGGCGACCGGGGCGAGCGCCGCGCTCGCGCCGGAGGACGTCGTGCTCGTCGACGGCGCCGCCGGGACCGTGGTCGTGCACCCGTCCGAGGAGCAGGTCGCCGCGGCGCGGGCGAGGTCGCAGCAGGTGCGCACGTTCGACGGCACGGGCCGCACGCGCGACGGGCACCGCGTGCAGCTCCTCGCGAACGTCGGCGACCCGGCGGGCGCCGCGGCCGCGGCCGCCTCCGGCGCGGAGGGCGTCGGGCTGTTCCGCTCCGAGTTCTGCTTCCTCGACCGCGAGCAGCCGCCGACCGTCGAGGAGCAGGTCGCCGCCTACCGCACCGTCTTCCGCGAGTTCGGCGGGCGCAAGGTCGTCATCCGCACCCTCGACTCCGGCGCGGACAAGCCGCTCCACTTCCTCACGGTCGACGACGAGGAGAACCCGGCGCTCGGCGTGCGCGGGCTGCGGACCGCCGCGCGGTGGCCCGAGCTGCTCGAGCAGCAGCTCGACGCGATCGCGCAGGCCGCCGCCGCCGAGGAGGCGGAGGTCTGGGTCATGGCGCCCATGGTCTCGACCGTCGGCGAGACCGAGTGGTTCGTCGAACGCTGCCGTGCCCACGGGCTCGACGTCGCCGGCGTCATGGTCGAGGTACCGAGCGCCGCGCTGCTCGCCGGGCCGATCCTCGCGCGCGCGTCGTTCGCGTCGATCGGCACGAACGACCTCACGCAGTACACGATGGCGGCCGACCGCCTCCTCGGGTCGCTCGCCGAGCTGAGCGACCCGTGGCAGCCCGCGGTGCTGCGGCTCGTCGAGGCGACGTGCGCGGGCGGCGCCCAGCAGGGGCGGCCCGTGGGCGTGTGCGGCGAGGCGGCCTCGCAGCCGGTGCTGGCCGTCGTGCTCGTGGGCCTCGGGGTGTCGTCGCTGTCCATGACGGCCCGGGCGATCCCCGACGTCGCCGCGCTCCTGCGCGAGGTCGACGTCGACGAGTGCCGACGGCTCGCGCGCCTCGCCGTCGAGGCGGAGAGCGCGGCCGAGGCCCGCGCCGTCGTCCGCGAGAACCTCCCGGTGCTCGCCGAGCTCGGCCTCTGACGCGCACCGACGCGCGCTGTGACGTGCGTCCGGGTCGCCGCGCGCGGCCCGGACGGCGGCGACGCCGGTGCGATGATGGGCCGGTGACGACCGAGCCCAGCCCCCGCACGACGCTGCCCGTCGCCGGCCTGTCGAACGGCACGACCGGACCTGCGACCGGCCCGGCGGCCGACGCCGCGCCGGTGCGCCCGAGCCGCACGTTCTACGACGAGGTCGGCGGGCACGAGACGTTCGTGCGCCTCGTCGACGCGTTCTACGAGGGCGTCGCCGACGACCCGGTCATGCGCCCGATGTACCCCGAGGAGGACCTCGGCCCGGCGCGCTGGCGCCTCACCGCGTTCCTCGAGCAGTACTGGGGCGGCCCGACGACGTACAGCGAGCAGCGCGGGCACCCCCGCCTGCGGATGCGGCACGCGCCGTTCAAGGTCAACCCCGAGGCGCGCGACCGCTGGCTCGCCCACATGCGCGCCGCCGTCGACACCCTCGACCTCGCGCCGATCCACGAGGCGACGCTGTGGGACTATCTGGAGCGCGCGGCGCACTCGCTCCTCAACACCTTCGAGGACTGACCGACCCGCCGCCCGAGCGAAGGAGCCCCACCCGTGACCCCCGAGCCCACGCCGCCGTCGACCTCCGCGGCCTCCCCCGGCCCGACGTCGGACGCCGCCCCGCGCGAGCAGGTCCCCAACCCGCTGAACCACCTCCTCGACGTCCTGCGCCTCGAGCGCGTCGGCGACGGCGACGGGTCGGCCGCCGACCCCGAGCACTTCCGCGGCGAGAGCGTGCACCAGCCGACGGGCCGCGTCTACGGCGGGCAGGTGCTCGCGCAGGCGGTGCTCGCCGCGGGCCGGACGGTCCCCGAGGGCCGGCTCCCCCACTCGCTGCACGGGTACTTCCTGCGGCCCGGCGGCCTCGACGTGCCGATCGACTTCGCGGTCGAGCGGCTGCGCGACGGGCGCTCGTTCAGCGCGCGCCGGACGCACGCGATCCAGCACGGCAAGCCGATCCTGTCGATGATCGCCTCCTTCCAGGAGGACCAGGGCGGCATCGAGCACTCGTCCCCGATGCCGGACGCCCCGCCGCCGGAGGAGGTGCCGTCCGCGCTCGACGTGCTCGGCGGCATCGACCACCCGATCGCGCGCTTCTGGTCGCACCACTCAGCGTTCGAGCTGCGGCACGTGGGCGGCTCGCTCTACCTCGGTCCCGACCACGAGCCCAAGGACCACCAGATGGTCTGGATGCGGGCGCGCGGCGACGTGGGGGACGACCAGCTGCTGCACCGCGCGCTCATGGCGTACGCGTGCGACCAGGTGATGCTCGAGCCGATCCTGCGCGAGTCGGGCACGAGCTGGGTCACGCCCGACCTGTCGATCGCGAGCCTCGACCACGCGATGTGGTGGCACCGCGACGCGCGCGTCGACGACTGGCTCCTCTACGTGCAGTCGGCGTCGAGCGCCCAGGGCGGCCGCGGGCTCGGTGCCGCGCGCGTGTTCGCGCAGGACGGGACGCTCGTCGCGTCCATCGCGCAGGAGGGCATGGTCCGCCTCCCGGCGCTCTGAGCGCCGGGAGGCGGACCGCCCTCACCGCGGTTTCAGCCAGGTGTCAGCCAGGTGTCAGCCGCACGCGACCGTCGCTGACGACGGCGGCGCGCCCGTGCCGACGAACCCGAACGACGTCGTCCCGCCCGCGGCGAGCGTGCCGTTCCAGCCGACGTCCGTCGCGGTCAGGACGCTCCCGCTGACGCTCGTCGTCGCGTTCCAGGCCTGCGACAGGCCGCCGGGCGCGAGGTCGAGCGACACGGTCCAGCCGGAGAGACCGGACGGGCCGGCCGTGACCGTGACCTCGCCCTGGTACCCGCCCTGCCACGACCCGCGCGTCGCGTAGGTCGCGGTGCACGCGCCGGGCTCGGGCCCGCCGTCGTCCGCGAGCGTCGTGGCCTGCGCCCCGAGGGACACGGGCGAGAGGTTGCCCGCCGCGTCTCGCGCCCGCACCGTGTACCGGTACGTGGTCTCGGGCGCGAGGTCCTCGTCGGTGAAGGTCGTGCGCGCCGTGGAGCCCACCACCTCCCCGTCGCGCAGCACGTCGTAGGCGACCACGCGGACGTCGTCCATCGACGCCGTCCACGCCAGCGAGGCGGTCGTGGCCGTCGTCCCCGTCACGGCGAGGCCGGCGGGCGTCGTCGGCGCCTCGGTGTCCGGCTCCGTCGGGACGTCCTCGCCGAACAGGCGGTCGTAGTCGGCGAGCGCCGTCGCGACCGCGGTCTGGGCCCAGAACCGGTGGTAGGTGAACTCGGGCGCGGGCCCGCCGTCGAGGTGCGCCTGGACCTTCGACCACTGCGGGTCGTCGAGGTAGAACGACCGCAGGTCGAGGAACGACGCTCCCGGCTCGATCACGTCGCCGTTCGGCATGGTCCCCGACCACCCGGCCGGCACGTACGTCCCGTCGCCCGTGGTCGACGTCAGCACGTCGTCGAAGCGCGCGTAGTCCGCCCGCGTCTCGGTCGTCGCGACGCCGACCGGGTCGCTGTTCTGCTCCCAGATCGCGTCGAGCAGGTCGCGCGCGACCTGCTGCGCCGCGTCGTGCTGCGGCCCCTCGCCGCCGGCGGCGTAGTACATGAGCGAGCGGGCGAGCGCGCCGGCGACACCGACGTCCTGGCCGTAGCCCGTCACCTCGACGCTCAGGCCCGCGTTGTCGCCCGGGTTCTCGGGGTCCCAGTCGTCGGGCTGGCCCGACCACGCGAGGTTGGACGGGATCTGCCAGGAGTCGTCCGTGACCGTGACATGGTCCATCACCCAGGGGACCCACCTGTCGAGGATCGCCTCGGCGCGCTCGTCGCCCGTCTCCTCGTAGAGCTGCGCGATGCGCTCGACGCCCCAGCCCTGCATGCCCATCCACGAGTTGGAGGGCGGGTCGTGGTAGACGGGCGCCTCGGTGTACGCCATGCCGTAGAAGGTCGCGACGTCGTCGGGACGGTCGGCGTAGTGGCCGTCCCACGAGTTCGTGCTGCCGCCCGCGATCCCGCCCTCGGGCGACTGGAGCCACTGGAAGAGCTCGATCTGGCGGTCGAGGCTCGTGCCCCAGTCGTCGCTCGCCGTGGGCGACGCCGGCTGGAGCGCCGGGTCGTTCGCGAGCGCCCAGGCCGCCATCGGGTTCTGGTACCCGAAGTGCGCGTGGCTCGACCCGATGCGCCAGGCCCACGGGCCGGACGTGTCGAGCGCGCCGCCCCACGCGTAGTACCAGGACAGCAGGTAGTGCGCGCTGCTCCGGCCCGACCCCGCGGCGCACGACGTGGACTCGCAGCCCGGCGTCTTGAAGTACTTGTCGAACAGCGCGTAGCGCAGGTAGTCACCCATCTTCGAGGCCTTGCCGACCGTGTCGGCGACGGCCTCGGGCTGGCCCTGCTGGGTCGCGAACTTGTTCGCCCAATAGGCCGCCTCGACCGCCCGCGCGTCGGCGTCGGGCGCGTTGGTGTACTTCCACTGCTTCGCGTACGACGCGTCGCCCGTGAAGAGGTCGAGGTAGCCGTTCTCGCCGCCGTAGCTGAAGTCGTCGATCGACGGCTGGGGCACCGTCTCCCAGACGGACTCCTGCGGGCCGCGCTGGAACGTGTTGATGTACGACGTGCCCTCGTGGTCCGGCCCGAGCAGCGTCGAGGAGCCGGGCGCGGCGCCGAAGCCGTACACGTTGTCGACGTCGGCGAGCCAGTGCATGCCGTAGACCTCGGGCGTGCCGTAGGTCGACCGCAGCTCGGCCGCGATCGGGTCGGTGCCGACGGACACCGAGGAGTCGAGCTGCGACGGGTACTGGCTCGGGTGGTTGAACTCCGGCGCGTACGTCGCGGGCTTGGCCGGGTCGTACGCCCCGTTGGTGGGCTGGTTCTCCGTGGTGGGGATCATGTACGCCTCGAGCGTGTCCCACGCGTGGTTGAACGGCTCCCAGTCACCGGTGACCTGGCCGTAGGAGGTCTCGAGCCACAGCCAGAAGGAGTACGCCTCCGACGTCGTCTCGTGCCCGTAGTCCGGCGCCTCGACCATGAGCGTCTCGACCGCGTGGTACGGGATGCCCTGGGGCGAGAAGTAGCCGTTCGCGGGGTCGTGGATCTTCGCGTACAGCTCGAGGAACCGCTGCGTGTACTCGCCGTCGACGGGCGCCGCGGCCGCACCGGCCGACGTGGACGGGGCCGGGGCGGGGTCCGCGCTCGCCGGCGGGACCGCCGCGAGGGCCGCGAGCGCGACGCCCGCGGCGACCGCCGCAGCCGTCGCGCGGCGCCGTGCGGCCCGCGCGTGCGGGGCGGTGGGTGGTGGCGCTGCGCGCCGGGACGTGCGTGGCATCGTGCTCCCTCTCGTCGTCGAGCCCCGCGACGGCGGTCACGGGGACGCCGTCGTCGGCGCCCCCACCCCCGCGGGTCGCTCGACTCTCGGCGGGGTCCGCGGGCTCTCACAACGCGCGAAACGTTTCGGACGACGCCGACCACGGGATGACCGTGCCGTGCGCGCGCGCCCGCCGCCGTGCGAGCGCGACCCCGGCGCGCCGCAGCACCTCGAGCGCGTCCGGCGCCCCCGTGACGTCCCCCAGGTGCTCGACGACGGCGGACCCGCACGCCCCTGCCGCGCGGACCGCCGCGTGGCGGGCGGCGTCGTCGGACACGCCGTCGAGGAGCACGACGAGGTCGGTCGGGGCCAGCGCGCACAGGGAGCCCGCCGCGCCCAGCGCGCCGCCGAGCCGGTGCAGCGCGGGGACCGTCGGCGGCGTGTCGAGCCCGACGGCGAGCACGTGCGCGCCGTACCCCGGGACCCGCCCCCCGCGGCCGATCGCCTGCTCGAGCCGGTCGACGAAGAGGGTGCGGTGCAGCACGCCCGAGTCGGGGTCGACGAGCGCCCGCTCGCGCAGCTCGCTGCGGTACCGCTCGACGTCGGACAGGACGGCGAGCGCGCCGACCATGCGGGCCGGGCGCCCGCCGGCGTCGTGCACGGTCACGGCACGGCACCGCACCCGCACGTGCTCGCCGTCGGCGCACCGCAGCCGGTGCTCGACGTCGAGGGGCTCGGTCGTGCCGGCGAGCTGCGCGGCGACGGCGGCGTGCACGGCCTGCCGGTCGTCCGGGTGCACGCGGCCGAGCCACTCCTCGGGGTCGTCCCGGAGGTCGGCCACGTCGCAGCCCACGATGCGCGCCCACGCCGGGGACCAGCGCACGGTGCCCGTCTCGACGTCCCAGTCCCACGTGCCGTCGTGCGACGCGATGGACACGAGCGCGGCCCGCTCGGCCCCCGCCTCGACCTCGAGCGCCAGCTCGCGCACGCGCTCGGCCGAGTCGGCGAGCGCGCGCTGCTGCTCCTGCAGCGAGGTGACCAGGGCCTCCCGGTCCAGCGCGACGGCGAGCATGGCCGCCCAGTGGTTGTACCGCTCGCGGGTGCTCGTCGTGCGGGTGTCCACGAGTCCGCCCACCACGAGGAACCCCCAGTCGGAGCGACCGAACGCGACCGGCGCGACGACCGTGAGCGACCGCGGGTCGAGGAGCTCGCGGGGCGGGAACTGCGCCGTCGGGAGGACCGACCCCACGAGCCGCTCCACGGCCGTCCCCCCGCCGCGCGCACCCACGACCCGCAGCGCGCGGCGCTCCGGGTCGTCGTCGACGTCCTCCCACAGCGCGAGCGCCGCCGTGCCGCCCACCCCGCGCGGCAGCCAGTCGAGGCGCCGCAGGCCCTCGCCGTCGCCGCGCAGCAGGCCCAGGTCGACCTCGTAGAGGTCCACCAGGTCCTGCTCGAGCCGACCCGTGCGCGCCACGGCGCCGTGCGCGCACCCCCGGGCGACGGCGACGACCACCTCGGCCGCGGTCGCCCGGACGGCGTCGGCCCGGGCGCCCGCGGAGCTCGCCTCGGGTTCCCGGTGGGCGCCGCGCGACAGCACGGTCCGGCCGAGCTGGGACGCGCGCACACCCGGGCGACGCCGTCGCACGTCCCGCACGAGCGCGGCGACCTCCGCCTCGAGCGCCGGCACGATCTGCTCGAGCGCCTCCTGCGACGGGCGCAGGGCCGCCGTCCGGTCCGCGAGCGAGCGCAGGGCCGCCGCCCGCGGGACCACGCCAGTGTCGGCGGCGCCCCGGAGCAGGTGCCGCAGCACCAGGAGCCACGCGTCGACCGGGGCCGGGCGCTGGCCCCCGTCCGACCCGCGCCGCCGCAGGACGCCGCGCACGTCGGACCGCTCCAGGACGGAGGCGAAGACCACCCGGGCGACGTCGTCGAGGGGCCGGTCCGGGTCCGCGGGCGCCGCCACGGCCGCCGCCCGGGCGACCGGGGCGCCGATGAGCTCGCCCTGCGTGCCCTCCAGGCACCCGCACGACTCGCGCCGGATGAGGGCCGCCCGGCCCAGCCGGTGCTCCCGGCCGACGTTCTCCCCGCGGGCCCGTGCCACGAGCAGCTCGGCGACCCGCTCGCCGACCTGGTCGTGCAACGGGTCGACGGTCGACAGCCGGGGTCGCGACCGCGCCCCCGAGTCGGCGTGGTCGAACCCGACCACGGCCTGCTCCGCGGGCAGCTCGAACCCGCTGGCCTGCAGGCCCCGCATGAACCCGATGGCGTTGCGGTCGGTCGCGGCGAGCGTCGCCGTCGTCGGCAGACCCCGGGCCGCGAGCCGCCGCGCGGCGGTCTCGGCGCTCGCCTCCTGGTTGTCGCGCGTGCGGTAGACCCACGAGGGCGAGAAGGCGAGGTCGTGCGCGGCCAGCGCCGCACGGTACGCGTCGTACCGCTCGAGCGTGTCGCGCTGCTCGGTGTTGCCGACGAAGCCGATGCGGTCGTGGCCGTGCTCCACGAGGTGGTCGACGGCGGCGCGGACGCCTCCCGCGTTGTCCGGCGACACCGCGGGCGCGCGCAGCCCGTCCGCGCGCACCCCCAGGAGCACGAGCGGGACGCCCGACGCGTCGAGCTCGCGCAGCTCGGCGTCGGCGAGCGCCGTCGTCATCACGACGAACCCGTCGAACGTCGAGCGCCCCAGCAGGGGCCGCCGGCCCGGCGGTCCCGGGAACTCGTCGCGGTCGAGGTCCGCCGGGTAGGTCTGGAGGGCGACCACCCGGTGCCCGTGCGCCCGCAGGACCCGGGCGATCCCCGCCAGGGACCGCCCGAAGTAGAACCCTCCGACCACGGGGCACAGCACACCGAACGTCAGGTGCTCCCCCGCCTGTCTCGGGCGCCTCGTCGCGTCCGTCGACATCCTCGTCACCGTCCTCGTCACGTCATCGTCACCGAGTCCTGGTAGGCATCATGCACCCAAACCGGGCACAGTGTGGGAGCGTGACCACCAACTCGTCCGCGGGCCCGCCCTCGCACCACGCCGTCGGCCCGGCCGCACGGCGCATCACGATCACCGACGTCGCGCGCGCGGCGGGGGTGTCGATCGCCGTCGTCTCCTACGCCCTCAACGGCCGCCCAGGGGTGTCCGAGCGCACCCGCCGCCACGTCCTGCGCACCGCGGCCGACCTCGGCTGGCGGCCGAGCGCGGCCGCCCGCTCCCTGCGGACCAGCGCCCGCAGCGTGGCGCTCCAGGTCGTGCACGCGGCCGAGGGGGCCGCCGGACCCGCCCGCGCCCTCGCGCTCGCCGCGGGCATGCGCGCCGTCCTCGCGGAGCACGACCTCGCCCTCGGCGTCGAGGTCGCCGACGACCGCGACGCGGGCGCCCGGGAGCTCGAGGCCGCGTGGTCCGAGCGACGGCACGCGGCGTACGTCGTCGTCGACGCCCACGCGCGCGACCCGCGGGTCCGGGTCGCGCGCGAGGCGGCCATCCCGCTCGTCGAGGTCGCTCCCGGCCCGTCCGACCCCACCGACCCGGGCGCGCGGACCTGGTTCGCGGGCGACGCGGACGCCCGCGCGGCCCGCTACCTCGTGGAGCTCGGGCACCGCCGGATCGCGGTCCTGGTCTCGGACGCGCAGGACGAGGTCGCGCGCACCCTGGTCGCGGCGGCGCGCGACGCGGGCGGCCCGGAGGCCCGGGTCGACGTCGTCGAGTGCCGCACGTGGGAGGAGACACGCTCGCGCGCGGCGCGGCTGGTCGCGCACGACGCGCGCCCCACCGCCGTGCTCACCGACACGGACGTCGCCGCGCTCGCGGTGCTCGAGGCGGGCCGGGGCCAGGGGCTCGAGGTGCCGTGGGACCTGTCGGTGCTGTCCGGCGAGGACTCCGCGACGTGCCGTCTGGTCGCCCCCGCGCTCACCGCCGTGCACCGCCCGTTCCAGCGGCTCGGAGCGCACGTCGCGGACGTCGTCGTCGCGCGGCTGGGCCTCGGGCGCCCGGTCGCGCGCCCCGACGCCGACCCGACCGTGACCCGTCCGGCCTTCGACCGCGAGCGCCCCGCCGCACGTCTCCTCCTGCGGGGGACGACGGCGCCACCGCGGAGCGCCTAAACGTTTCAGGCGGTAGCCGACGACGGCCACGGGTCGTCACGTTGTCCCCGCCGGGCAGAGCCGCCCGGTGCGCGGACCCGTCCGCGCCCCTGGACCCTTGGAGGACCACGTGCCATCCCGATCCAGCCGACCGCGCAGGGGCGCGGCCGTCGCCGCGTCGCTCGTGCTGCTCGCCGCCCCGCTGGTCGCGACCGCCGCGCCGGCGAGCGCCGCCGAACCACGCGTAAGCAACCCGTTCGCCGGTGCCACGCAGTACGTCAACGACTTCTGGTCCGCCAACGTCGAGGCCGCCGCCGACCGCGCCGGCGGCGACCTCGGGTCCCGCATGCGGGCCATCGCCGAGGAGCCCACCGCGGTCTGGATGGACCGCATCAGCGCGATCGAGGGCAACGCCGACGGCCCGGGCCTGCGGCACCACCTCGACGCCGCGGTCGCGCAGAAGCAGCCCGGCGTGCCGATCGTGTTCAACCTCGTGATCTACGACCTGCCCGGCCGCGACTGCTACGCGCTCGCGTCCAACGGGGAGCTCAAGCCCAACGCCACGGACATGGCGCGGTACGAGACCGAGTACATCGACGTCATCGCCGACATCCTCGACGACCCGGCCTACGAGGACCTGCGCATCGTCGCGACCATCGAGCCGGACTCGCTGCCGAACCTCATCACGAACATCAGCACGCCCGACTGCCAGGCGTCCGCCCCGTACTACCGCGAGGGCGTGAAGTACGCGCTGGACGCGCTCCACGACGTCGGCAACGTGTACTCCTACATCGACGCGGCGCACGCCGGCTGGCTCGGCTGGCCGAGCAACGGGGGCCCGGCGGCGAAGCTCTTCAAGGAGGTCGTGCTGTCGACGGACGCGGGCTACGCGTCCGTCGCGGGATTCGTCACGAACACGGCCAACTCCACGCCCCTGCACGAGCCGTTCCTCGAGGACGTCCAGCTCGGCAGCACGCCCGTGCGCTCGGCGAGCTTCTACGAGTGGAACGCCGACTTCGACGAGACCGACTGGACGGCGCACCTCTACGACCTGCTCGTGGCAGAGGGCTTCCCGACGTCGATCGGCATGCTCGTCGACACCTCGCGCAACGGCTGGGGCGGCGACGACCGCCCGACGGCGGTGAGCACGTCGACGAGCCTCGACACCTACGTGGACGAGTCGCGCGTCGACCGGCGGATCCACCGCGGCGCCTGGTGCAACCCGGCGGGCGCCGGGATCGGCGAGCGCCCGCAGGCCTCGCCCGCGGGCTTCCCCGAGTCGCACCTGCACGCCTACGTGTGGGTCAAGCCTCCGGGCGAGTCCGACGGCGCGTCGTCCGACATCCCGAACGACCAGGGCAAGCGGTTCGACCGCATGTGCGACCCGACGTTCGTCTCGCCCAAGCTCGCCAACCAGCTCACCGGCGCCCTGCCCGACGCCCCGCTCGCGGGCCAGTGGTTCGAGGCCCAGTTCCGGATGCTCGTCGAGAACGCCTACCCGGCGATCGAGGGCGACGGCAGCGGCGGCCCCGCGGACACGACCGCGCCGTCGGTCCCGACGGGCCTCACGGCCGGGGCGACCACGACGTCGTCGGCGAGCGTGAGCTGGACCGCGTCCACCGACGACCGCGGCGTCACGGGCTACACCGTGCTCGTCGACGGTGCGGCCGTGGGCACGACGGCCACGACCTCGTTCACGGTCACCGGCCTCGACGCCGGCACGTCCTACGCCGTGAGCGTCCGGGCGCGCGACGCCGCGGGCAACGTCTCGGCCGCGTCCGCGCCGCTCACCGTGACCACGGACGAGGACGGCGGCCCGGGCGGCGACGACCAGGCGCCGTCCGCCCCGACCGGGCTGCGGGTCTCCGGCGTGACGACCTCCACGGTCGCGCTCGCGTGGAACGCGTCCACCGACGACACCGGCGTGACCGGCTACCGGGTCTTCAGGGACGGGACGCAGGTGGCCGAGGTCGCGGCGACGTCGTTCACCGACACGGGCCTCGCGGCGGGCACGGCGCACGTCTACGCGGTGCGCGCGGTCGACGCGGCGGGCAATGTGTCCGCGACGTCGGGCACCGTGACCGGCACGACGACACAGGACGGGGGCGGCACCCCCGGCTCGTGCACCGTCGCGTACACCGCGAGCTCGTGGAACACCGGGTTCACGGGGTCGCTGCGGATCACCAACGACTCCGCCACCGCCCTGCAGAACTGGTCCCTGACCTTCGCCTTCGCGGACGGGCAGACCATCACCCAGGGCTGGTCCGCGCAGTACGCGCAGTCCGGCTCGACCGTCACCGTGACCCCCGCCGCGTGGAACACCACCCTCGGCGCGGGCGCGAGCGTCGAGGTCGGCTTCAACGGGTCCCACACCGGGACCAACAGCGAGCCGACGTCGTTCACCCTGAACGGCGCGACCTGCACCGTCGCCTGATCTGACGCCGACGGCCGGGGCGCAGGCCTCGGCCGTCGGCGTGCCGAGCGGCTGGCACGCGGTGGCGGTACCCCCTGCCGCGCGAGCGGGCGACGCGTCCTGCACCATGACCGGGTGCGACTGCGTCGGGTGTCCGTGACCTCCCCCGGGTACTCGCGGCGCCCGAAGGGCGACTCCTGGGTGTTCCTCGACGTCGAGGGGCTCCCGCTCTCCGAGGAGGACGAGGTCGGACGGTGCACGCGTCTCGCGGTCCCGCCGGCCTGGTCCGACGTCTGGATCTGCCGCTATCCCGACGGGCACATCCAGGCGTTCGGGCGCGACGTCGCCGGTCGGGGCCAGTACCTGTACCACGAGCAGTGGCAGGTGCGCCGTGCGCGGCGCAAGCACGACCACGTGCTCGACGTCGGCCGGCGCCTGCCCGCGGCCCGGCGCCGCGTCGCGCGCGAGCTCGCGCAGCCCGGCATGGGCCGCGAGAAGGTGCTCGCCCTCGCGTTCCGGCTGCTCGACCTCGCGTACTTCCGTGCCGGCGGCGAGATCTACGCCCAGCAGAACAAGAGCTACGGCCTGGCGACGATCCGCAAGGAGCACGCACGGGTCCGGCGCGACGGGAGCGTGCACTTCCACTACCCCGCGAAGTCGGGCCAGGTGCGCGACGTCGTCGTGGACGACCCGGTGGTCGCCGAGCTCGTCACGACGCTCAAGCGGCGCCGCGGCGGCGTCGAGCTGCTCGCGTGGCGCGAGGACGGGCCCGACGGCCGGGCCGCGTGGCACGACGTCACGAGCGCCGACGTCCAGGCGGGCATCAAGGAGCGGCTCGGCGAGGACGCGACGCCCAAGGACTTCCGCACGTGGCACGCCACCGTCCTCGCGGCGCGCGCGCTCGCCGACGCCGGGGCCGCGCCGGCCTCGGAGCGGGCGCGGCGCCGGGTCGTCGCGGGGATCGTCAAGGACGTCGCCGAGGAGCTGGGGAACACGCCCGCCGTCGCGCGGTCGTCGTACATCGACCCGCGCCTGTTCGACCTGTGGGAGCGTGGCGAGACCATCGGGTCCACGCGGTCGCAGACGCGCGCCGAGCGCGAGCTCCTGGAGCTCCTCTCGTGAGGGCCGCGGTCACCGGCGTCACCGGCTACGTGGGCGGGCGGCTCGTGCCCGAGCTGCTGCGCGCAGGGTTCGAGGTGCGCGCGCTGGCACGGCACCCCGAGCGGCTCGCGGGGCGCGAGTGGGTCCACGACGTCGAGACGGTGGCCGCCGACGCGGCCGACCTCGAGCAGACCCGCGCGGCGCTCCAGGGCGCCGACGTCGCGTATTACCTCGTGCACTCGCTCGGCACCGGGAGCACGTTCGAGGCGCGCGACCGCCGCACCGCGCTCACGTTCGCGCGCGCGGCGCGCGAGGCGGGCGTCGGGCGGATCGTCTACCTCGGCGGGATGTTCCCGGACGTCCCGGAGGGCGAGCTCTCGCGCCACCTGGCCTCGCGCAAGGAGGTCGGCGAGATCCTGCTCGCGTCGGGCGTCCCGACGACGGTCCTCCAGGCGGCGGTGATCCTCGGCTCCGGGTCCGCGTCGTTCGAGATGATGCGCTACCTCACCGAGCGGCTCCCGGCCATGACGACGCCGAAGTGGGTCGACAACCGCATCCAGCCCATCGCGGTGCGGGACGTGCTGCGCTACCTCGTAGGGTCCGCGACGATGCCGCCCGACGTCTCGCGCGCGTTCGACGTCGGCGGGCCCGACGTCCTCACGTACCGCGACATGATGCAGCGCTACGCGAAGGTGGCCGGGCTCCCCCGCCGCGCGATCGTCAGCGTCCCGGTGCTCACGCCGAAGCTGTCGAGCCTGTGGGTCGGGCTCGTCACGCCCGTGCCGTCGGGCATCGCGCGCCCCCTGGTCGAGTCGCTCCAGCACGAGGTCGTGTGCCGCGAGCACGACATCCGGCGGTACGTGCCCGACCCGCCCGAGGGCCTCGTCGGGTTCGACCGCGCCGTCGAGCTGGCCCTGGAGCGCATCCACGACGGCGAGGTCGTGACGCGCTGGTCGTCCGCCTCGGTGCCGGGAGCGCCGTCGGACCCGCTGCCGAGCGACCCCGACTGGGCCGGCGGCTCGCTGTACGTCGACGAGCGGCGGACGGTCGTCGACGCGCCGCGCGACGTGCTCTGGCGCGTCGTCGAGGAGATCGGCGGGCAGGGCGGCTGGTACTCGTGGTCGCTCGCGTGGCGCGTGCGCGGGCTCCTGGACCGCGCGGTCGGCGGGCCCGGGCTGCGCCGGGGCCGGCGCGACGAGCGGCACCTGCGCGTGGACGACGAGCTCGACTGGTGGCGTGTCGAGGCGATCGAGCCGGGCCGTCGCCTGCTGCTTCGGGCCGAGATGCGCCTGCCGGGGCTCGCATGGCTCGAGCTGCGCGTCGACGAGGCCGCCGCCGAGCTCCCTGATGCCACCGACCCCGACGCGCCCGGCCCCTCGCCCGAGGACGCGAGCGGTCCCGGCCGGACCTACTTCGCCCAGCGCGCGCTGTTCTACCCCCACGGCCTCGCGGGCCAGCTCTACTGGTGGGCGGTCAAGCCGTTCCACGGCGTCGTGTTCGGCGGGATGCAGCGCAACGTCGCCGCGGCGGCGGAGCGCGCCGCGCGGGACGGCGAAACGTTTCAGGGCCGCGCGCGTCCTTGACCCCGGTTCCGCCGCCTCCGGACAGTGTCGACGACCTGCGTCGACGCGGACGCAGCCGGACCGAGAGGCAGCCATGCACCCACGACCCACCGCGGTCCTCGCCGCGGGCGCCCTGCTCGTCGCGAGCCTCGCGGCCACGACCCCGGCCTCGGCCGCGCCGGACCCGACGCCGGTCCCGGCAGCGGCCGCCGCTGCCACCGCCGAGCCGAACTACGCCGAGGCACTCCAGAAGTCGCTCTTCTTCTACGACGCCCAGCGCTCGGGCGACCTCCCCGACGACTTCCGCGTGAGCTGGCGCGGCGACTCCGCGCTCGACGACGGCGCCGACGTCGGGCTCGACCTCACGGGCGGCTGGTACGACGCGGGCGACCACGTGAAGTTCGGGCTGCCCATGGCGTTCACGACGACGATGCTCGCGTGGGGCGCGATCGCGAGCCCCGACGGGTACGCGGCGTCGGGCCAGCGCGACGAGCTGCTCGACTCGCTGCGCTGGGTCAACGACTACTTCGTCAAGGCGCACCCCGAACCGGACGTGCTCTACGCCCAGGTCGGCGACGGCGACGCGGACCACAAGTGGTGGGGCCCCGCCGAGGCGATGCAGATGGCCCGCCCGGCGTACAAGGTCGACCGGTCGTGCCCCGGGAGCGACGTCGCGGGCGAGACCTCGGCAGCCATGGCCGCGTCGTCGATCGTCTTCGCGGACGACGACCCGGCGTACGCGGCCGAGCTCGTCGAGCACGCCGAGCAGCTCTACGACTTCGCCGACACGTACCGCGGCACGTACTCCGACTGCGTGCCCGCGGGCGCCTTCTACAACTCCTGGTCCGGCTACCAGGACGAGCTCGTCTGGGGCGCGGCCTGGCTCTACGAGGCGACGGGCGACCCGACGTACCTCGCCAAGGCCGAGCAGGAGTACGCCGGTCTCTCCCGCGAGAACCAGACGAGCACGCCGTCGTACCGCTGGACGATCGCGTGGGACGACAAGACGTACGGCGCGTACGCGCTGCTGGCCCAGGCCACCGGCAAGCAGCAGTACGTCGACGACGCGAACCGCTGGCTCGACTACTGGACCACCGGGTACCAAGGGTCGCGCGTGCGGTACTCCCCCGGCGGGCAGGCGTTCCTCGACTCGTGGGGCTCGCTGCGCTACGCCGCGAACACGGCGTTCGTCGCGCTGACCTACGGCGAGTGGCTGCGGGGTCGCGGCGACACGACCCGCGCGCAGACGTACCAGGACTTCGGCGAGCGCCAGATCGGCTACGCGCTCGGCGACAACCCGCGCGGTGCGTCGTACGTCGTCGGGTACGGCGAGGACCCGCCGCAGAACCCGCACCACCGCACCGCGCACGGCTCGTGGCTCGACTCGCTCGCCGAGCCTGCGGCGACGCGGCACGTCCTCTACGGGGCGCTCGTCGGGGGCCCGGGCGCGCCGGACGACGCGTACACGGACAGCCGCTCGGACTACGTCGCGAACGAGGTCGCCACGGACTACAACGCAGGCTTCACGTCGGCTCTCGCCTACCTCGTCGGCGAGCACGGGGGCGCCCCGCTCGCCGACTTCCCGCAGCCCGAGGCCCCTGACCAGGACGAGTTCTTCGTCGAGTCGCGCCTCAACCAGCCCGGCACCGCGTTCACGGAGATCAAGGCCGTGCTGCGCAACCGGTCGGCCTTCCCGGCGCGCGTGCTCGACGACGTCCGCCTGCGGTACTGGTTCACGCTCGACGACGGCGCCGACCCCGCGACCCTGCGCGCCACGACGAACTACTCCGAGTGCCCCGGCGCGACGGCGAGCGTCGGCCACGCGGGCGGCGACCAGTACTTCGTCGAGATCGACTGCTCGGGCTCGGTCGTGTACCCCGGGGGCCAGTCCCAGCACCGCCGCGAGGTGCAGTTCCGCGTCACGGCGGACGTCTGGGACGCCGCGGACGACTGGTCCTTCGCACAGGTCGCGACCGGCGACGCCCTGACGAAGAACGCGCGCATCACGCTGTACGAGGGCGACGAGCTGCTGTGGGGCGACGAGCCGTCGGCGGGGCCGGTCGATCCGGACACCACGCCGCCGTCGAGTCCGGGGGCGCCGACGATCTCGGCCGTCACCGCGGCCGGGGCGACCGTCGCGTGGCCGCCGTCCTCGGACGCCGGCAGCGGCGTCTCCGGGTACGACGTGCTGCTCGACGGCGTGCGGGTCGCGACCACCTCGGGCACGACGCTGGCCCTGACGGGACTCGCGCCCGAGACGACCTACCGCGTCGCCCTCGTCGCGACCGACCGGGCCGGCAACGCGTCGGCGCCCGGGCCGGCAGCGACGTTCACGACCCCGGCGACGTCGACGGGTCCCGCGCCCGGCGCCTGCGCCGTCCGCTGGTCGTCGAGCGACTGGGGGTCCGGCGGGACGGTGACCCTCCGGCTGACGAACACGGGCACGACGGCGCTCGACGGGTGGGCGCTCGCGTTCACCTTCCCGTCCGGGCAGACCGTGACGAACGGCTGGAGCGCCACCTGGACGCAGACCGGCGCCGACGTCACGGTGCGGTCCGCCGCCTGGAACGGGACGCTCGCCCCCGGTGCCTCCGTGGAGGTCGGCGCGAACGTCGCGCACGGCGGCGTGAGCACGCCGCCCTCGCGGTTCACGCTGGTCGACGGGTCGGGCGGGACGGAGTGCACCGTCGGGTGAGCCCTCGCCCACGAGCGTCGCTCGCGCCGGGACGCTGCTCCCCGGCGCGAGCGACGGTCACCTGCGGCGGCGGAAGGTCAGCGGCTCCTCGACGAACGGCTCCCACGCCGCACGCTCGGCCTCGGTGATGCGGCGGGGCGCCCCGGTCGCGGCGTCGACCACGACGATCGTGGTCACCGCCTTCGCGTAGGGGGCGCCGCCCGAGGTGGGGCCGGTGCGCTCGAAGCGCGCGGCGCCGTCGTGCACCTCGTAGCAGACCTCCAGGCTCGCGCCGCCGAGGTGCCCGATCCACAGCTCGACCCGCACGGGCGTGCGCGTGAAGCCGAGCGGGCGCAGGTACTCGATCTCCTGCCGCGCGACGAGCGTGTGGCTCGTCGCGGCCGGCCCGGTCTCCAGGACCGCCGTCGGCCAGGCGTCCTCGCCCGCGTCCGGGTGGGTCCAGAACGCCGTGATGCGCGCGTCCTCCAGCAGCCGGAACATCTCGACGTTGTTCACGTGGGCGTACGCGTCGAGGTCCGACCACCTCAAGGAGACGGGGACGTGCAGGCGGGTCATGGAGTGTCCTCTCGCTCGACGGGTGGCGCGACCATTCTCCTCCGACCGCCGACCACGACGTTCCGCGCCGTCGAGCACGACGTCGCTGTCGTTCTCGGCCCGATTTCGAGAGCAACCTCATGTTCGGCGGGGAGGCGGGGCGTCAGGACGCGGCGACGAGGGCCGCGGCGCGGCAGCTCGCGAGCGCCGACAGCTCCTCGCCCACCGGGAGCCGGACCAGGCGGTCGGCGACCTGGCCGACGGCGTCGCGCAGCCGGCGTCGGGCCCGCGCGGCGCGGCGTCGCCCGCCCACCGCCGCGGCCGCGCGCGAGAGGAGCGCGACGACGACGCCGACGACGACCCCACCGAGCACGAGCAGCGTCGGCCACGGGAGCTCGGGCGCTCCCGGCCCGCCGAGCGTGAGCACCGGCGTCGGCGGCTCGGGCAGGCGCAGGTAGGTGAACCCCCACAGCGCGGCGAGCCACAGCAGCCCGACCACGAGCGCCGCGAGCACGAGCCACTGGAAGGCGCCGACGACGCGCCACCACACCGGCCGGCGCGACGCCTCGAGCTCCGTCCCGGCGACGGCCTGGTCGAGCGCGTCCGCGAGGTCCGCCGCCCCCTCGGAGGCCCGACGCCGCACGGCCAGCGCCCAGTCGTCCGGAACCCCCGCGGTCGCATCGCTCGCGTAGTCGCGCACGGCCGTCTGCGCCCCCGCGCGGAGCGCGGCCGGGACCGCGGGCAGCGAGGTCCGGGCGAGCTCGGGACGGGCCTCGCCGTCCCCGGCGCCGAGGTCTTTCGTGGCGCGAGCCCGGGCCGACCCGGGCGCGGGGCCTGCACGGAGCCCGATGCGGCGCAGCGGGTCGGGCCGGAACCGCCCGACCCAGCGCGTGACGGGCCAACCCGTCGCGGCGCGCGCGTCGCGCACGGCCGAGCCCCGCACCGCCGCGACGACGGTGGGCACGCCCGCCGCGGCCTCGAGCGCGTCGACGAGGCCGTCGCGCGCCCGGCGTGCGGCGCGCTCCGGGACGGGCTCGCCGCACGCGGCGGCGACGCGCCGGGCCACGGCACGGACGTCGGCGGCGAGCCGGTCGTTCGCCGCACGCCGTCGCGCCGCGGCGTCCGCAAGCAGACCGCGCAGCTCGTCGAGCCCCTGCCCCGTGCGCGCCGAGACCCCGAGGACGCGCGCGTCGCCGAGCCCGTCCTCGGCGGCGAGCCGGCGCAGGTCCGCGAGGCACGCGTCCGCGTCGGCAGGCGAGAGCCGGTCGACCTGGTTGAGCACGAGCACGACGACCGAGCCGTGCCCCGCGAGGGGGCGCAGGTAGCGCTCGTGCAGCGCGGCGTCCGCGTACTTCTGCGGGTCGACGACCCACACGAGCAGGTCCGCACGCTCCACGAGGCGCTCCGCGCGCACGCGGTGCTCGACGACGACCGAGTCGTGGTCGGGCAGGTCGAGCAGCACGAGGCCGCTCGTGACCTCTGCGGCGCGCCGGCCCTTGAGGAGCCCGCGGAGCCCGCCGCCCGCGCGCGCGTCGTCGGGGTCGCCCGACGTGAGCGGCGTGCCCATCTCGTGCCGGCGCCGCACCTCCAGCCAGTCGAGGAGGGCCCCGGCCCCGGCTGCGCCGGGCGCCGTACCGGACGGCGTTCCGCCCGCCGGGTGCGCCACCGCGCCGGTGCCCCACACGGCCGCCAGGGGGTGCGACGTCGTCGGGCGCTGGACCCCGACCGTCGCGAGCTCGTCCCCGGCGAGCGCGTTGAAGACCGACGACTTGCCCGAGCCCGTCGCACCGGCGAGCGCGACGACGGTGTGGTCGGCCGAGAGGCCCGCGCGCTCGCGAGCCCGGGCGACGACGGTGCGTGCGTCGGCGAGCAGGTCGGCGTCGAGGCGACCCTCGCCGGCACGGACGGCGGTCTCGAGCGCGGTCGTGCGCGCCGCGAGGTCGATCGTCATGCGCGCTCACCACCCAGCAGCCGTCGCCAGAACCCGGGCCTGCGGCCCGACTCGTCGTCGCCCTCGGGCAGGCTCGCGGGCTCGTCCTCCGCCGACCCGCTCCAACCCGCGCCCCGCAGGAGCCGCGCGGCGTGCCGCCCCGTGGTCGGGCGGGCCGCGTCCTGGTCCCGCCCGCGCGCGGTGCGCTCGACCCGCGCCGCCGCCTCGACCGCCCGCGCGGCCTCGCGCACGGTGCGCGCCGTCTCGTCCGCCTCCGCGGTGCCGAGCGCGTCGAGCTGCGCCGTGTAGCGCCGGGCCTCGTCGTCGAGCACGGCGCGCACCCGCTCGGCGAGGCGGTCCCGCGCCGTCCGCGTGAGCCGCCGTACGGCGTCGTCGCCGAACACGGCCTCGAGGAGCTTCTGCGCGAGGATCGCGGTCCCCCCGGCGATGCCGACCTCGGCGCCCGTGAGGCCGCCCGTCGACGCGAACACCACGACCATGAGGCTCAGCCCGAGCCCGTTGATCCCGAACGACAGCGCCCGAGCCGCCCCACGCTTGCCCGCGCCCTGCTCGCGCACGAGGTCGAGGACGTCCGACTGCCAGCCCCGGATCTCCTCGGCGACCCTTGCCCGCACGCCGGCCGACGAGCGCGACAGGTCGAGCCCGTCCAGCAGCGCCGTGCCGGCCGGGTCGGCGCGCCACCCGCCGTACGCGCGCTCCGCGGCCGCGTCCGTCGCGTCGAGCACGACGGCCTCCAGCCCGTGCGCGATCGCCTGCTCGACCTGAGGCGCCTGCGCCGGGCGCCCGCGGAAGAACGCCGCGACGGCGTCGCGCACACGCCCGACGCCCTGCTCCACGGAGCGGAACAGCTCGCTCGTCCCGACGAAGTCCTGCCAGCGCGCGAGCACCTCGCCGCGCAGCAGCGCGCCGTCGCTCGTGGCGGCGTCCACGGTGGCCGCCGCCTCGTCGTACGCGCGCCCGACGACGGCCCGCAGGCGCGCGTCGGACGTCGCCTGGGCGTCGGCGGCTCCGGCCACGAGCACGGCCCGGCGCACGAGGTCGTCCACGACGCCGTCCCGCGTCGCGGTCGCGACCCGGTCGCGCGCGTCGCCGTCGGCCCCCAGCGCGGACAGCCACGACGCGACCTGGGCGACGGACCGCTCCGGGAGGAATCCGTCGACCAGCTCGGACTCCCCCACGACGAACAGCGGCGCGGCGTCCAGCCCGTTCTCGTCCATCATGCGGCGGAGGTCGTCGGCCACGGCCTCGGCGCCCGGGTCGACCCGGTCGAGCACGATCGCGACCTGCGCGCGCCGCTCGGCCGCGCGGTGCAGGAGGTCCCACGGGACCGCGTCGGCGTAGCGCGCGGCCGTCGTGACGAAGAGCCACAGGTCCGCCGCGGCGAGGAGCTGGGCCGCGAGCTCGCGGTTCGCCGTCTCCACGGAGTCGACGTCGGGCGCGTCCACGAGCGCGAGGCCCTGCGGCAGCGCGTCGCTCGCGACCAGCCGGAGCGTGCGCGTCGGGTCGGCCGGGCTCGCGTTCGAGGTTCCCGCGGTCCGGCCGGGCACGGCGGTCGCGTCGCGCGCGACCGCGGCGGGGCCCCGCCCGTGCTCGCTCACGCGCGCGAGGCCGGGGAGCACGCGGTCGGTGGAGAACCAGCGCTCGTCGAGCGGGTGGTGCACGAGGACGGGAGCGCGGGTGGTCGGCCGCAGCACGCCGGGCGCGGACACGTGCTCGCCGAGCAGCGAGTTCACGAGCGTCGACTTCCCCGCGCCGGTGGACCCGCCCACGACGACGAGCAGCGGCGCGGCGTGCGAGCGCAGCCGCGGCAGCAGGTAGTCGTCGAGCTGGTGCACCGCGAGGTCGAGGTCCTCGCGCGCGGCAGCCGCGCCCGGGGGTTCCAGCGGCAGCCGCGCCGCCGCGAGCCGGCCGCGCAGGATCTCCAGGGACTCGACGAGCCCCGCCGTCGCCGCGGCGCCCGCGGCGACAGCCCCAGGACGCGACCCGTCGGCCGCCGGCTCGGGGGCCGAGCCGTCCGCACGGACCACGCCGTCTCCGGGGTCACCGCTGGCCGTCATCCCGCCAGTCTGCCGCAACGCCGCTGGTCAGGCCCGGTGTGAGTCGGCGCGCCGCGCGAGATCGGCCCGCCCGGCACGAGATCGACCTTCGGAGGGTCGATCTGGGACGCTCGGGCCGATCTCGCGGGCGTGGCTCACTCCCCCAGGCGGCGCCGGAGCCATGCGACCCCGACCTCGGCCTGCGCCCGCTGGAACGCCCGCACGTGCGGGATGCCCGGGGGTGCCGGGTCGAGCGAGGACTTGAGGAAGAACCCCGTGAGCGACGCGAGGTAGCAGGTCACCGCGTCGGGCTCGACGTCGCGCGGCAGCGGGTGGCGCCGCAGCACCTCCTCGGGCGGCGGCCCGCCCTCGACCTGCACGGCCGGGAGCATGCCGACGGCATCGCAGAACGCGGCGCCGCGCGCGGCGTACGGCCAGTCGACGGCGACGGCGACGAGCCTGTCCCTGGTGCGCTCGCCGCGGATCGCGGACCCCAGCACCGCGCCGTCCACGAGCAGGGCGTTGTCGCCCCGGAGGTCGCCGTGGACGAGGTGGTCGCCCGCCGTGGCCTCGGGCCACGGCTCGGCGAGCGCGGCGAGGCGGTCGAGCCGGGCCGCGACCCACGGGTCGTAGGTGCTCAGGGCCTGCGGGCGACGGTCCGCGAGGTCCTCCCACTCGCGCCACTCGACCGTCTCCGCGAAGCGCGGGAGCGGCGCGTCCCCCGTGACCTCGACCTCCGCGACGCGGCGCGCGAGGTCGGCCACCGCGGCGAGCTCGTCGTCCCGCCACGGCGTGGCGACGGCCCGGCCGGGCACGGCGTCGAACGCGAGGGCGACCCACTCGCCGGCCCCGTCGAGGTCGTCGTCGAGGACCCACCGGAGCACGGGCGCCGGCGTCTGCGCGGGCAGCGCCGCGGCGACGCGCGCCTCGAGCCGGTACAGGTCGCGGGTGAACGCGTGCTCGGGCCCGACCGCCTTGACGAACACGTCCCCGCAGCTCGCCCGCAGCGTCGACGCGAGCCCCTGCGAGTAACCGCCGTCGTGGCTCGTCCACCCCGTGACGACGTCCCCCAGCCGGGCCTCGACGGCGGCGCGCACCGCCGGCGGGAGGTCGGGCCAGGTGGGGCGTACGCGCGAGGGAGCGAGGTCGAGGGTCATGGAGCGCGATCCTGCCGAGGGCCAGACGACGACGTCAACGGCTTTCCGCGCCCCGGAGCAGCGCGGGTGCGGGCGCGAACTCCCGGACACCCGGACACCCGACACACAGACGCCGGGCGGGAACGAGTCCCGCCCGGCGTCGTGGTCGATCGAGGCCGCGAGGTCAGTCGCGCGTGAGCTTGCGGTACGTCACGCGGTGCGGGCGCGCCGCGTCGGCACCGAGGCGCTCGACCTTGTTCTCCTCGTAGGACGCGAAGTTGCCCTCGAACCAGTACCAGCTCGCCGGGTCCTCCTCCGTGCCCTCGTACGCGAGGATGTGCGTCGCGACGCGGTCGAGGAACCACCGGTCGTGGGACACCACGACGGCGCAGCCGGGGAACTCGAGCAGCGCGTTCTCGAGCGAGCCCAGGGTCTCGACGTCGAGGTCGTTCGTCGGCTCGTCGAGCAGCAGGAGGTTGCCGCCCTGCTTGAGCGTGAGCGCGAGGTTGAGACGGTTGCGCTCACCGCCGGACAGCACGCCCGCGGGCTTCTGCTGGTCCGGGCCCTTGAACCCGAACGACGCGACGTACGCGCGCGACGGGATCTCGACGTTGCCGACCTTGATGAAGTCGAGGCCGTCGGACACGACCTCCCACAGCGTCTTCTTGGGGTCGATGCCGCCGCGCGACTGGTCGACGTAGGAGATCGAGACGGTCTCGCCGACCTTCAGGTCGCCGCCGTCGAGCGGCTCGAGCCCGACGATCGTCTTGAACAGCGTCGTCTTGCCGACGCCGTTCGGGCCGATCACGCCGACGATGCCGTTGCGCGGCAGCGTGAAGCTCAGCCCGTCGATGAGCTGGCGACCGTCGAAGCCCTTCTGCAGGTTCGACGCCTCGAGGACCACGTTGCCCAGGCGCGGGCCCGGCGGGATCTGGATCTCCTCGAAGTCGAGCTTCCTCGTGCGCTCCGCCTCGGCGGCCATCTCCTCGTACCGGGCGAGGCGGGCCTTCGACTTGGTCTGGCGGCCCTTGGCGTTGGACCGGACCCACTCGAGCTCCTCCTTGAGGCGCTTGGCGAGCTTCGCGTCCTTCTTTCCCTGGACCTGGAGGCGCTCGCCCTTCTTCTCGAGGTAGGTCGAGTAGTTGCCCTCGTAGGGGTACAGGCGGCCGCGGTCGACCTCGCAGATCCACTCGGCGACGTGGTCGAGGAAGTACCGGTCGTGGGTGACGGCGAGGATCGCGCCCGGGTACGTCGCGAGGTGCTGCTCGAGCCACAGCACGGACTCGGCGTCCAGGTGGTTCGTGGGCTCGTCGAGCAGCAGCAGGTCCGGCTTCTCGAGCAGGAGCTTGCACAGCGCGACGCGGCGACGCTCACCACCGGAGAGCACCGACACGTCGGCGTCCGGCGGCGGGCAGCGCAGCGCGTCCATCGCCTGCTCGAGCTGCGAGTCGAGGTCCCACGCGTCCGCGGCGTCGATGGCCTCCTGCAGCGTGCCCATCTCCGCGAGGAGCGCGTCGAAGTCGGCGTCGGGCTCCGCCATGAGCGCGGAGATCTCGTCGAAGCGCTGCTTCTTGGCGAGGATGTCCGCGACGGCCTCCTGGACGTTGCCGAGGACCGTCTTCTCCTCGTTGAGCGGCGGCTCCTGGAGCAGGATGCCGACGCTGTAGCCCGGGGAGAGGCGCGCCTCGCCGTTCGACGGCGTGTCCAGGCCGGCCATGATCTTGAGGATCGTGGACTTCCCGGCGCCGTTGGGGCCCACGACGCCGATCTTGGCGCCGGGCAGGAAGTTCAGGGAGACGTCGTCGAGGATGACCTTGTCTCCGTGCGCCTTGCGCGCCTTGTACATGGAGTAGATGAACTCAGCCACAGCCTGTCGTTCCACCGTTTCGGTCGGGAGAGGTACGGGATTCGTCGACCACTCAGCCTACGCGGTCGGGCCGCCGGGGCGCGCCCGACGGCGCCGCGACCCCTCGGGCCGCGGCACCGCCCGCACGACGCCGCTCAGGCGGACGCCAGCGCGCCGGTCTCGGCGTCGGCGTCGGCCACCGGCTCGGGGTCGGCGTCGGCGGGGGCGTCGGTCTCGGCCGGATCGCCGGGCTCGCCCGCGAGCGCCGCCCCGGCGTCCGCGAGGGTCCACGGGTCGTCGAGCGCGCTCTCGTCGCGCGGCGCGCCCTCGAACGCGGTCCCGTCGTGCGCCGTGGCGCCCGGTCCGCCGGACGACCGGTCCGCGCTGCCGGCGGCCCCGGACGCGGCGACGCCGGCCGCGTCGCCCCGGCGCGCGCCGTCGTCCTCGCGCCGGTGGACCGTGCGGGTGAACCGGGCCTCGCCGAGCGTGAGGTCGGGGCCCAGCGCGGTGGCCTCGACGACGAGGCTGGTGCGCGGGCCGTCCGGGCCGTCCCACTCGTCGAGCGAGAGCCGCCCCGTGACGACCACGGGGTCGCCCTTGTGCAGGGACAGCGCGACGTTGCGCGCGACGTGCTTCCACACCTTGACCGTGAACCACAGCGTGCGGCCGTCGACCCACTCGCCGCGCTCGCGGTCGAGGTAGCGGCGCGTCTGGGCGATGCGGAAGCTCGTGAAGTCGTTGCCGGACTGCGAGCGGAACAGCGTGGGCGTCGTCGCGACGAAGCCGGAGAGCGTGACGGTGACGTCACCGGGCATGGTTCCTCCTGAGGTCGGCGGCCGGGCTGGTCCCGGCCACCGCCTCAGGGTGCGGTGGGAGCGGGTGCGCCGTCCGTCGTCGTGCCGTCGCCTGTGGACGGGCCCGTGATCTCCGGGCCTGTGGGTAGCCGTAGCGCCCCGGTGAGCGGCGCCGCGGGGGCCTTGTCGCGCGCGGACTGCGCCAGCTCGCGGACCTGCCGGTGCGTGTCGAGGAGCGCCTGGGTCGGCTTGCCCATCGCGTCCTGCACGACCCGCTCGATCGCTCCCCGCCCGGACGCGAGCACCTGCTGCTCGCGCCGGCGGGCGAGCGTGCGGCGCACCTGGAGCGCCACGAGGAACGCGACCACCGCGCCGACCACGGCGACCGCCGCGACGATCGCGCACACGGTGACGAGCGTCCGCCCGAGGTCCAGCACGCGCAGCGAGCCGAGCACGGCGAGCACGCCTGCGACGACCCCGAGGCCGAGCGCCGTCCAGGCCGCGCGTCGCGTCGGGCGCGAGGAGGACGGCCCGCGCGTGTCGAGGGGGATCTTCGCGAGCGCCGACCGCGTCGCCTCCGCGACCTTCCCCGACGGCGCGACGGCGTCGTCGAGGGCCTTCTGCCACCCCGGTCGCAGGGACCGCCCGGCGCGCGCGAGCCAGCGCGAGCGCGAGAGCGCGACGGCGTCGGGCTGCGGCGGCGAGAACTCGGGGCGGCCGTAGCCGTTGCGCACCGCCGCGCCGACCTGCCCGGCGACGGCGGCGAGGCCGGTCGCGTCGGCGAGCGCGTCGACCTCCTCCTCGACGGCCGTGCTCATGGTCCACGGCACGTCGCCCGGGAGCTGCTCCAGCAGGAGCGCGCCCGCCCGGTCGAGCTCGCCCGCGACGCGGCTCGCGGCGACGCTGCGCCGCGCGACCGCCTGCTCCAGCAGCGAGCGCAGCTCGTCGAGGCCCTCGCCCGTGCGCGCGGAGACGGTCGTGACGTAGACGCCGTCGAGCCCGTCCTCCTCCAGCAGGCGTCCCATGTCCTCGACGAGCGCGACGCGGCGCGCCTCGGGCACGGTGTCGATCTGGTTGAGCGCGACGACCATCGAACCCTCGAGCCCCGTCGACTTCTGCAGGTAGCCCGAGTGCAGGGCGTCGTCGGCGTACTTCTGCGGGTCCACCACCCACACCAGCAGGTCGACGAGCGGGAGCACCCGGTCGACGACGTCGCGGTGCGCGGGCTCGATCGAGTCGTGGTCCGGCAGGTCGAGCAGGACGAGGCCGCCGAGCGCCGCCTCGTCCTCGGCGTCGAGCTCGCCGTCGCGCGTGATGCGGCGCTCGGGGTCCACCTCGAGCCAGTCGAGCAGGGCCGTCGCCGCGCCGCTCCACGAGCACGCGGTGACGCGCGCCGTCGTCGGGCGCTTCACGCCGACGTCCGCGAAGTCGAGCCGCGACACGCGGTTGAACAGGCTCGACTTGCCCGACCCGGTGCCGCCTGCGAGCGCGACGACCGTGTGGTCGACGCCGAGCGCGAGGCGCTCGCGCACGCCCCCGATCGCGTCGCGCACCTGGGCCGCGACCGCGGGGTCGAGGCGGTCCCCCGCGAGGTCCACCGCGCGCGCGAGGTCGTCGACCCGGGCACGCAGCTGGGCGTCGTGGGACGTCACATGAGCCTCCTCAGCTCGGCGAGTCGTAGGCGCAGCCCGACCGCGGCGTCCGCGGCGAGCGCGGGGTCGGCGAGCGCGGTGAGGACGGGCTCGGCCTCGCGCTCGACCATGGTCGCGGCCCGGTCGGCGAGGTCCTCGCGCAGCGCCGCGAGCGCGTCGTCGCCCGTCTCGGCGAGGACGGTCCGCACGAGGCGGGCCGCGTCGTCGCTCCCGGCGGCGCCCGCGAGCAGCAGGGCGGCCAGCCCGGTCTCGCCGAACGCCTTGACCGCCGCCCGGGCGGGCTCGCTCGCCGTCGGCGCGGCGAGGTCCGTCACGACCTGCTCGGCCCGTCGGGACCACTGGAGCACCTGGGTCGTGGCCGAGGCCTCGCGCCGCGCCGCGGCGTCCTCCTCGGTCGGCAGGACGTCGGAGGCTCCCGGCAGCGGGCGGTCCCCGTCGAGCGCGGCCCGCAGCGCGTCGTGCGCCAGGACGCCGTTCGCCGCGAGCGTGCGGTGCGCGGCGTCGCGCGTCTCGTCGAGGAGCGGGGCGAGCACGAGGTCGCGCGCGCGTCCGCGCCGCTTGGACGACCGGACGACGCCACCGCGGACCTTGACGCGGTCCACGCGCTCGGCCCCCGTCACCTGGGCCCACCGCGCCTCGAGCGATCCGTGCGCGACCGCACCGTCCAGCGCGGCCTGGCGTGCGGCGTCGCGCACGGGCGGGACCGCCTTCTCCGCCGCCGAGCGCAGGTCGGCCGCGGCCTCCACCTGCTGCTCGACCGCGTCCGAGACGCCCGTGACCCACGCGGGCAGCGCGCCGAGCGCCCCCTTGAGCGTGCGCACGATCACCGCGCGCGACCGGTCCGGGCCCGCGAGCATCGTCAGCCAGCGCGCGACCGGCGCCACGACCGAGCGGTCGAGCAGCCCCTCGTGCGGGCCGACGTCGGGCACGACGAACAACGGGGTCCCGTCCATGCCGTGGTCGCGCAGGCGCTGCAGCAGGTCGCCACGGATCGTCGTGAGGGTCTCGCGCGGGACGCGGTTGAGCACCATCGCGACGCTCGCGCCGCGCTCCTTCGCGCGCGACAGCGCCTGCCACGGCAGCGCGTCGCCGTAGCGCGAGGCGGTCGTGACGAACAGCCACAGGTCCGCCGCCTCGAGCAGCAGGCTCGCCGTGTCCCGGTTCTCGGACAGGAGCGAGTCCAGGTCCGGGGCGTCGAGCAGGCCCGTGCCGCGCGGGACGCCGTCGTGGTCGACGACGCGCGCCACGCGCGTCACCGGGCCCTCGACGATCACGTCCGCGTCGAGCGGGTTGAACGCGAGGACCGGCTCGCGCGTCGTGGGCCGCAGCACGCCCGCCTGCGACACCTCCTCGCCGAGCAGCGAGTTGTAGAGCGTCGACTTGCCTGCGCCCGTCGACCCCGCGATGACGACGATCGCCGGGGACGACAGCTCGCGCAGCCGCGGCAGCAGGTGCTCGTCGAGCTGCGTGAGGAGGCGGCGCCGTGACGCGTCCGACTCCGCCGCGCCCTCGATCACGAGCGGGAGGCGCACGTCCGCCACGTCGCGGCGCAGGTCGCGCGCGACGTCGTAGACCGTGACACCGAGCTCCTCGGTCGCCTGCGCGGGCCTCCACGAGCCCGGCGACCGGCCGGGCGCGGCGGGGCTCGCGTCGCTCGTGGCGGCGTCTGGGGTTCTCACTGGTTCATAGTGACGGCTGCCGGGGGCCCCGCCAAACGCACGCGCCGCACGACGCGCGACCACCCCACCTGCACGTCCGCCACCACGGCCCCCACCTCCCGAGCCCGCCCGACGCCCACTACGATGGGCGCGCGCCTCGATAGCTCAATGGATAGAGCAACGGCCTTCTAATCCGTAGGTTGCAGGTTCGAGTCCTGCTCGGGGCACCACACGTGACCGGTGCGAACGCGCCTCGGCAGGAGTCCCCGTTCGTTCTCGCGCCGCAGGGCTCCGTGGGCGACGGCGTCCCCGGAGAGCCCGTCCTCGGCCGTCCTCCGAGAACGCGGCCCTCGGTCCCGGGTCCGACCGTACCCCCCACCCCCGGAGCGGTGGTGGCGACAGGTGGCGAGGACCTGGAACCGCCTCCTACGGTGGACGGGCGGCCGAGGTGCCGCAGGGGGCACCGGTCGGTGAAGAAGCCCGCGGCCGGTGCACCTCTTCGACGGGCCACCCGCCCGCCGGAGCGTCAACAGCGCCCCTGCTCCTCCACGCCGAGGGGCGGGGCCGCTGGTCCTGGAGGCGGTCCGGGCCGACGTCGCGGCACCGGTCACCCGTCCGGCTCGACGACGTAGCCCGCGCGCTGGACGGCGGCGAGGAACGCCGCGAGGTCGGGCGCCTCCCGCAGGAGCGACCCGAGCGTGCCCTCGTGCAGCGTGGCGGTGAACGTCGCCGTCGCGAAGGGGTGCGTGACCGGCGCGGTGCCGGGCAGCGGGGGCGGCACGGAGACGCTCACGAGCACCCCCGGCTCGCCGCGCACGACGAGCGCGACCTGCCCGTCCCGCAGGACGCGGTACCGCGGCACCGTCCCGTCCGTCCTCGCATCGCCCACGGGTCCACGGTACGGCCCGGCCGCCCGCGCTCAGCCGAACGACGGCGCCGTCGCGTGGTCGATCTCGACCAGGTAGGCGTGCCGCTCCTCTCCGCGCGGGTAGGGGCCGCCGGTGTAGAGGACGGGAGCCGGTCGACGACGGCCCAGCCCGCGTCGTCGTCGAGCACCTCGACGACGCGCCCGCGCAGGGTCGCCATGACGTACGGGTTCCCGGTCTCGGTCACGGACACCGCGACGCGCGGGTCGCGCGCGAGGTTGCGCGCCTTGCGCGAGCCGGGGCCGGTGAGGAACGCGAGCCGGTCCTCCTCCCAGCCGACCCAGAGCGGCACGACGTGCGGGCCGCCGTCGGGCAGGACGGTCGCGAGGTGCGCGACGTGCGGACCGGCGACGAGCGTGCGGGCGACCTCGGGGACGTGGGCAGGCCCGGGGACGAAGCCGGCGCTCACACGATCGCCCCGCACGAGGGGTCGACGACGACCCCCGTCGTCGCGCCCGCGGCGTCGGAGGCGAGGTACACGGCCGTGCCGGCGACCTCGGAGAGGCTCTCGTCCCTTCCTCGGCGGCGGCGCGCACCTCGTCGGTCGGGGTGCGCGCCGAGCTCTCGCACACGGACGACGGCGCGGGCGGGCGGAACTCATCGGCCGCCCGGACGTCGGGTCGGGCATGGGGAGTTCTCACCCTCCCGATCCCCGGAAAGGGTAAAGATCAGGCCACCCGCCGTAGATATACTCGGCCGACCGGCGCAGGCCGGTTCCGCCCGGTTCGCCCGGGTCGAGGGGGAGGTCGTGAGGCCCGCCCCCACCCGCCACCGACGGCGTCCGACGGCACGCACGAGCGAAGGACAGACATGACCGAGGCAGCACCGCTCCAGCCCCCCGCCCCGACGGAGACGCTCACGCTCAGCGCCCCGGAGCCCGTCAAGCCGGTCGCCGCCACGCAGGCGCCGTCGCTCGCGCCGCGCGTCGACGAGGCAGCGATCCCGGGCCTCGAGTCGAAGGTCTCCTCCTACCTCGACCAGCTCCTCGCGACGGACACGCGCTCGCCCGACTTCGCGGCGAAGGCCGACGACATCCGCAAGATGGGCGACAAGGACATCCGCGCCGCGGCCGACGTGTCCAACCGCATGCTCGAGATGCCGGTCAAGGAGCTGCGCGAGGGCGGCGTCTCCGACAGCTCCAAGGTGAGCAAGTCGCTGCTCGAGCTGCGTCGCACGGTCGAGGACCTCGACCCCAGCGAGGCGAGCATGGGCAAGAAGTTCCTGGGCCTCATCCCGTTCGGCGGGAAGCTCCAGGACTACTTCCGCCGCTACGAGAGCTCGCAGAAGCAGCTCAACGCGATCGTCCAGTCGCTCTACAACGGCCAGGACGAGCTCCGCAAGGACAACGCCGCGCTCAACCTCGAGAAGCAGAACCTCTGGGACTCGATGGCGCGCCTCAACCAGTACATCTTCATCGCGGAGCGGCTCGACACCGAGCTCTCGACGAAGATCGCCGAGCTCGAGGCGAGCGACCCGGAGCGCGCCCAGGCGCTGCGCGAGGACGTGCTGTTCTACGTCCGCCAGAAGCACCAGGACCTGCTGACGCAGCTCGCGGTGTCCATCCAGGGCTACCTCGCGATGGACATCATCATGAAGAACAACGTCGAGCTCATCAAGGGCGTCGACCGCGCGACGACGACGACGGTCTCCGCCCTGCGCACGGCCGTCATCGTGGCGCAGGCGCTCGCGAACCAGAAGCTCGTGCTGGACCAGATCACGGCGCTCAACACGACGACGTCGAACATGATCGCCTCGACCTCGAAGATGCTGGCCGACCAGTCGGCGAGCATCCAGCAGCAGGCCGCGAGCGCGACGGTCGGCCTCCCGCAGCTCCAGCAGGCGTTCGCCAACATCTACGCGACGCTCGACTCGATCTCGACGTTCAAGACGCAGGCGCTCGACTCGATGGCGCAGACCATCGGCGTGCTGGAGACCGAGACGACGAAGGCGAACGAGTACCTCGACCGCGCGCGCCGCTCGGACCAGTCGCAGGTCGGCAACGGCTCGCTCGACATCGGGCGTCTGTGACCCCTGGCGACGCCCGCCCTCCGTCCTCCCGCGGCCTGACCGCCGCTCCCCGCACCACAGATCGGACCCCGAGCTAGATGGGCTGGTTCTCCGACGTGATCGGCCGCCTCGGCGGCCGGTCCCCCGCGCCCGAGCCCGCGCTCGAGCTGCCCGCCCCGCCGACGTCGGCCGAGATCCTCGCCTCGGTCGAGCGCGTGGAGCAGCAGATCGAGGGGCGGGTGCCGCCCGCCGTCACGGCGCGCGTGCACCGCATCACCGGCACGGTCGAGGAGATGGTGCCGCGGCTCGACCGCCTCGGCGGCGGGTCGCAGCAGGCGCACACGGTCGTCGCGACGGCCACGAGCTACCTGCCCGAGGCCGTCGGCGCGTACCTGCGCCTCCCGCGCGACTTCGCCGACCGGCGGGTCGTCGCGCAGGGCAAGACGTCGCTCATGCTGCTGTGCGACCAGCTCGACCTGCTCGGCGTGACGCTCGACAAGATCTCCGACGCGGTCTCGCGCGCCGACGCCGCCGCGCTCGTCGCGCACGGCGCGTTCCTCGCGGAGAAGTTCCGCGACTCGTCGATCGCGCTCGACCCCGGGGCGGGCCAGGGCACGCCCCAGCCGCCGAGCGGCACGACGTCGGAACCCGGACGACTGGAGGCACCATGACCGGCCAGGTGGTCCCGAGCCTCGCGGCGGCGCTCGACGCGCTGGACGCCGCGGCGAGCGCCGCGGGCGTGGACGAGGAGGCCGCGCGCGACGAGGGTGCCCGCCTCGCGGCGGCCGTCGCCGAGTCCTCCCCCGGCGCACCCGCCGCGTGGCTCGCGGCGCTCGGGCACGACCCCGCCGCGACGGGCGCGTTCTTCACGGCCGCGTCGAGCGCGCGGCGCTGGCGCACGTCGCCGACGGACGTCCTCGCCGCGCTCGGCACGGCGCGCTCGAAGCACGCGACCGCGTACGGGCAGGCGCTCGCCGACGTCGCGCGCGCCGCCGCGCACCTCGGCTCCCCGGGCCCGCACGTGGCCGGGGCCGCCGCGGCCACCGCCGCGGTGCAGCAGTCGGGCGGCGTCCCGGCACCGGCCCCGGCCGCCGTCCCGGGTGCCGGTCGCACGCCGTCGGGCCCGACGCCGCTGCCCGCCGCGGGCGGGCCGCTCGCCGCGCGCCCGTCGGCCGGCGGGGCGGACCCGTTCGACCTCGGCGACCTGCTCGCCGCGCAGGGCTCGCTCGACGGCCTCCGCCGCCCCGCGCCCGAGGTCCCGTCGGTCGCGTCCATCCTCGACGCGCTCGGTGCCCGCCCCGCCGCGGCACCGTCCGGCACGTCGCACGGCCCGGCGCCCGCCGCACCGTCGGGCACGACGCCGGCCGGCGCGCCCGCGGGCGGCGCCGACGCCACGGCCACGCGGACCGAGGCGGCGACGACCGCCGAGGCCGCGGCCGAGGAGGAGCCTCCCCGCTCGATCGAGGAGCTGCTCGCCGAGCTCGACGCGCTCACCGGGCTCACCCGCGTGAAGGACGAGATCCACCGCCAGACCGAGCTGCTGCGCGTCGAGAAGCTGCGCACGGAGGCGGGCCTGACCCGCCCGACGCTCACGCGCCACCTCGTGTTCCTCGGCAACCCCGGCACGGGCAAGACGACGGTCGCTCGCCTCGTCGCGGGGATCTACCGGGCGCTCGGGCTGCTCGAGAAGGGCCACCTCGTCGAGGTCGACCGCTCCGAGCTCGTCGCGGGCTACCTCGGGCAGACCGCCGTGAAGACGTCCGAGGTCGTCGCGACCGCGCTCGGCGGCGTGCTGTTCGTCGACGAGGCGTACGGCCTCGCGGAGGACCAGTACGGCGCCGAGGCGATCAACACGCTCGTCAAGGACATGGAGGACCACCGCGACGAGCTCGTCGTCATCGTGGCGGGCTACCCCGGGCCGATGGCGGACTTCCTCGCCACGAACCCCGGCCTCGAGTCGCGGTTCTCCACGACCATCACGTTCGAGGACTACGCCGACGCCGAGCTGCGCGACATCTTCGCGGGCATGGCGGCGAAGTCCGACTTCGAGCCGACGCCCGAGGCGCTCGACGTGTTCGCGCGCCTCGCCGCGGCCCAGCCGCGCACCGAGGGCTTCGGCAACGCGCGCTGGGCGCGCAACGTGCTCGACGGCGCGATCGCGCGCCACGCGTGGCGCCTCAAGGACACCGACGCGCCGACGATCGACGAGCTCCGGCTCCTGCTGCCGGTCGACGTCGTCGACGGTGAGGGCGCCCCCGCGCTTCTCGCCACGCTCGACCCGCCCGAGCCCGACGGCGCCCCGGACGACGCCCCGACCGCGGACGCGCCCACCGACGACGCGCCGTCCCCCGACGTCGCGTCCGACGACGCGCCCGAGACCGCCCCCTCCACCGCCGAGGAGAACGCATGACGACCACCCCGGTCCGCCCTGCGGGCCAGCAGATCGTCCCCGCGGGCGGCCCCGCGCCGGGCGGCGCGCCCCGCCCGGCCGGCGCCCCGAGCGGAGCACCGAGCGCCGGCGTGTCCCGCGCCCGGGGCGCGCTGCGCCGCACGCCTGGCAAGCTGCGGCTCGTCATGGCGCTGTGCGTGCTCGCCGCCGTCGCGCTCGGCGTGCTCGGCTTCCAGGCGGGGAGCGTCCAGTCCCGGGCGCTCGAGGCCGCGAGCGAGGACACCGCGCAGCTCGTCGGCGTCCAGGAGGTCCGCAACGCGCTCGTCGCGGCCGACGCGACCGCGACCGGCGCGTTCCTCGTCGGAGGCCTCGAGCCCGCCGACCAGCGCGCCCGGTACGACGACCTCGTCGACCAGGCCGCGACCGGCCTCGCCACACTCTCCGGGAGCAACGAGGGCGACGCGGAGCTGCTCGGCCAGGTCGCGGCCGACCTCACGGTCTACACCGGGCTCGTCGAGCAGGCGCGCGCGAACAACCGGCAGGGCTTCCCCGTCGGCTCGGCGTACCTCGACCAGGCGTCGACGATCCTGCGCGAGCAGATGCTCCCGGCGCTCGACGAGGTCGTGCTCGACGACGCGGACCGCGTCGCCGCCGACTTCTCGGGCGTCCGCAACGCGCTGTGGGTGCTCGCGGGCGGGCTCGTGGCGCTCGCGGTGCTCGTCGTGAGCCAGGTGTGGCTCGCGCGCCGCACGCACCGCGTGCTCAACGTCGGCCTCGCGGTCGCCACCGCCGTCGTGCTCGTGGTCGGCATCGTGTCCACGGTCCTGCTGGCCCAGGCGGGCTCGCGCGCGCAGGACGTGCGCACCGGCCCGTACGCCGCGACGCTCGCCGCGTCCCAGGCCTACTCGCTCGCCAACGACGCCAAGTCGATGGAGGCGTTCACGCTCATCAAGCGCGGGTCCGGGCAGGCGTACGAGGAGGCGTTCGTCACGGCGACCGACGACGCCACCGCGCGGCTCGACACCGCGGCGTCCGAGGGGATCCTCGACGGGTCGACCGTGCAGGCGCTCGAGGCGTGGGTGACTCGGCACGCGGACATCCGCGCGCTCGACGACGCGGGCCAGTGGGACGATGCCGTCGCGCTCGCCACCGCGACGGACCCCGAAAGCCCCAACGCCGCGTTCGACGCGTTCTCCACGTCCGCGCGCGACGACATCGAGACCAACGCGGCCGCGACGAGCCAGCGGCTCGACGGGGCGGCGACGACCGCGACCGTCGCGGGCTGGCTCCTGCTCGCCGCGGGCCTGGTCGCCGCCCTGCTCGCGTGGCGCGGCGTGACCGCACGACTGGAGGAGTACCGGTGACCACGACGCTCGCCACCCCCGACCGGTCCGCCCGGAGCCGACGCGCCGCCGCACGCCGACGCCGCACCGGCGTCGTCGGCGCCGCGCTCGCCGCGGCGCTCGCGCTGACGGCGTGCTCGGGCCCGTCCGGCGCGGACGACCTCCGCCTCACGGAGGCTCCTCAGGACGAGGCCACCGAGGATGCGCCCGCCGCCCCCGCGGCTCCCGCGGAGTGCGCGGACCCGCTCGCCTCCTACGCGCCCGAGGGCGCGCTGCCCGGTCCGGACGCGCTGCCCGGCGGGAGCACCATGGCCGCGATCCGCGACCGGGGGTCGCTGGTCGTGGGCGTCTCGGCCGACACGCTGCTCATGGGCGCGCGCAACTCGCTGTCGGGCCAGATCGAGGGCTTCGACATCGACGTGCTGCACGAGATCTCGCGCGCGATCTTCGGCGACCCCGACCGGCTCCAGTTCCGCGTCATCACGTCGGGCCAGCGCATGGAGGTGCTCGAGAACGGCGAGGTCGACCTCGTCGCCCGCGCGTTCACCATCAACTGCGAGCGCTGGGAGACCATCGCGTTCTCGGCGGAGTACTACCACGCGGGCCAGAAGGTGCTCGTCACGCGGGACTCGACGGCGAGCGGGATCGCCGACCTCGAGGGCCAGCGCGTGTGCGCGCCCGAGGGCACGACGACGCTCACGCGCCTCGAGCAGTTCTCCGGCATCGAGCCCGTCCCGGCCACGACCCACACCCAGTGCCTCGTGCTGTTCCAGCAGGGCAAGGTCGACGCGATCACGGGCGACGACACGATCCTCGCGGGGTTCGCCGCGCAGGACCCGTACGCCACGGTGGTCGGCGAGGCGATCAGCGACGAGCCGTACGGCATCGGCGTCCCCGCGCAGAACGTGGACATGGTCCGGTTCGTCAACGGCGTGCTGGAGCAGATGAAGTCCGACGGGCGCTGGGCCGCGATCTACGACGAGTGGCTCGGCGGCCTCGGCCCGGCGCCGGCGCCGCCGACCGCGGTGTACGGCCGCACGCCGTGACCCGCTCGACCGCGCCCGAGGCGCCGGGACGCCTCGGCGAGGCGATCCCCGCCGCCGACCTCCTGGCGTACCTCGCCGCGCTCGAGACGTGGCTCGACGAGCGCCGCACGGAGCTCGACCGGCTCGACGCCGCCGCGCAGGCCGCGGCGACGCCCGACGTCTACACGGCCGACCTCGTGCTCGCGCTGTCGCTCTGGCAGGCGATCCGCTCGCGCGCGGACGAGATCCGGCCCGTCTGGGACTCCGGCCGGGCCGACGCCGTCGCGCGCGAGAAGATCTCCCAGCTCGTCTGGGGCCGGCTCGACTCCGGCTCCGGCGCCGCGCTCGTCTCGCTCGTCGAGGCGGTGAAGCTGTGCGACGCGCTCGTCGTGCAGCTCCGCACGCGCCTGTCGTTCGACCCGCACACGGCCGACCAGGTCGCGCGGCTGCGCGGCGTGCGCGCCGAGCTCGTGCGCTGCGAGGACCTGGCCGGCTCCGACGCGGACGCCCGCGGGCGCGTCGAGACCCTGCGCGGACGCCTCGACCACCTCGTCGCCCAGGCCGCGCGCGGGGCCGACGTCTCGGGCCCGCTCGCGGAGCTCGAGACCGAGGTCGCGCGCGCCGAGCGCGACCTCATCGTCGCGTCGGCGCAGCGCCGCGAGCTGCGCCGCGACCGTGCCCGCACCGAGGAGCAGCGCGACGCGCTGGAGGCGCGCGAGCCCGCCCTGCGCGAGCTCGTCGCGCGGTGCCGGCGCGAGATCGCGCACCCGCCGCGGCTCGCCGTCCCCGACGTCTCCCGCCTCGGTCCGGTCCCCGACTCCCGCTTCGAGCTCGACGCGTACACGGCGCGCCTGGCGACCGTGGCGCGCGCCGTCGAGACCGTCGAGGAGGCCTACACCCGCCCCCTGCGCGCCCGCGCCGAGCTGCGCTACAGCCTGGAGCGGCTCGCCGAGAGGGCCGAGGCCAACGGGCGTTCCGCGTCAGCGACCGTGCGCTCCGGCCACGCCGAGGCCCGCGAGGCCGTCGAGGCCGTGCCGTGCGACGTGACGCTCGCCCGCTTCCTCGTCGAGCAGTACCAGTTCCTCACCCGCGACCTGCCCACCCCGGAAGGAGCGTCGTCGTGACCACCACCGCGACCGTCCCGTGCTCGGAGCCCGGCTGCCCGGGCACCATCGAGGACGGCTACTGCAACGTCTGCGGCACGCCCGCGGGCGGCTCCGGCGGCACGCCGACGGGGGCCTCGACCGGCACCACCGGTGCGCCGGCGCCCGGCACGGCTGCCGCCGCGTCGCCGTCCGCGATGCTCGGCACCGGCTTCGTCCAGGGCCGTCCCGGGGCGGGGCCGGCCGCGGGCGCGGACCCCGACGCCGAGCGCTCGACGCGCACGGGCCGCACGAGCTCGAGCCGCCTCGCCACGGCCGCGCTCGGCTCGGCGCGCACCGCCGCGACCGGCTCGAAGGCCACGCGTCGCGTCGGGACGTCGTCGACCCGCCTGCGCGGTCGCGGCCTCGGCGCGGGGCTGACGACCGTGCCGTCCGTCCCCGCGCGCGACCCGCTGCAGTCCGTGATGGCGGTGCCCGAGGTCGCGGAGCGCAAGCGCTACTGCCCCGCGTGCGGCGAGAAGGTCGGCCGCGGACGCGACGGGCAGCCCGGCCGCACGTCCGGCTTCTGCCCCCACTGCGGCAACCGCTTCGACTTCACGCCCCAGCTCTCCCCGGGCGACCTGGTCGGCGGGCAGTACGAGGTCGTCGGCTGCCTCGCGCACGGCGGCCTCGGCTGGATCTACCTGGCCCGCGACCAGAACGTGTCCGGCCGGTGGGTCGTGCTCAAGGGCCTGCTCAACTCGGGCGACCCGGACGCCTACGCGGCCGCGATCTCCGAGCGGCAGTTCCTCGCGGAGGTCGAGCACCCGCTCATCGTCGAGATCTACAACTTCGCCATGCACGACGGCGCCGGCTACACCGTCATGGAGTACGTCGGCGGCGAGTCGCTCAAGGAGATCCTCCAGGACCGCCGGGACGCCAACAAGGGCGCGATCGACCCGATGCCGGTGGACCAGGCGCTCGCCTACGTGCTCGCGATCCTGCCCGCGTTCGCCTACCTGCACGACCACAACCTGCTGTTCTGCGACTTCAAGCCGGAGAACGTCATCCAGCAGGGCGACGGGGTCAAGCTCATCGACCTCGGCGGCGTGCGCCGCAGCGACGACCTCACGTCGGCGATCTTCGGGACCGTCGGGTACCAGGCGCCCGAGGTCGCGGAGGTCGGCCCGTCGATCGCCTCCGACATCTACACGATCGGCCGCACGCTCGCGACGCTCGTCCTCGACTTCCGCGGCAACACGACGACGTACGTCGCGTCGCTGCCCCCGGTCGCGGACACGCCCGTGTTCCAGCAGTACGACTCGTTCTACCGCCTGCTCGCCAAGGCGTGCGCGCTCGACCCGGCGGACCGCTTCGCGACCGCCGACGAGATGCGCACCCAGCTCCTCGGGGTGCTGCGCGAGGTCGTGGCCGCCGACGCGGGGCCGGGCAACCCGGCGCTGCACTCGGCGGCGTCCGTGCTGTTCGAGGCGCCGGTCGCCGACGTGGCGGCCCGGCCGCTCGCGTGGGACGAGCTCCCCACGCTGCGCCGCGACGACCACGACCCGATGGCGAGCTGGCTCGCCGGTGTCAACGTCGTCGACCCGGACGCGCGGCTCGCCGCGCTCGCCGACGCGCCCGAGGACACGGTCGAGGTGCACCTCGCGCGCGCCCGCGCGGCGATCGAGGCGGGCCGGTTCGACGTGCTGCGCGGCACGATCGGCACGATCCTCGCGGACGACCCGTGGGAGTGGCGCGCCGCGTGGCTCGGGGGTCTCGGCGAGCTCGCGCAGGGCGACCCGGTCGCCGCGCGCGCGTCGTTCAACGCGGTCTACGGCCAGGTGCCCGGCGAGCTCGCACCGAAGCTCGCGCTCGCCGCTGCCTGCGAGCTGAGCGCCGAGCCGGACATCGCGGAGTCGCTCTACGTGATCTGCGCGCGGACGGACGCCAACTACACCGCGCCCGCCGCGTTCGGGCTCATGCGCATCCGCGAGGCGCGCGGCGACCTGGACGGGGCGCTGCACGCGCTGGACCTCGTGGGGCCGACGCGCGGGTCGTACGTGGAGTCCCGCACCCTGCGCGCGCACCTGCTCGCCGAGTCGGGGCGCGGCCTGCCCGCGCTCGCGGACGCCATGGCGAGCGTCGCCGCGGTGTCGATCGCGCCGCGCGAGCGTGCCGAGCTGTCCGTCGGCGTGCTGCGCTCCGCGCTCGAGACCGTCACGCGGTCGGGTCCCGAGCCGACGACGCGGATCGCGGGCGTCCCCGCCGACGAGCCCGCGCTGCGCGACGCCCTCGAGGGCGCGTACCGCGAGCTCGCGTCGCTCACGGAGTCGCGCGACGAGCGCGTCACGCTCGTCGACCGCGCGAACGAGGTGCGACGGTGGACGGTCCGATGAGCGACGCCCCGGCGCCCTTGCCCGACCAGGCCGTCCCCGACCAGGCCGCCCGCGGCCAGATCGACCCCGACCGGGCGGTCCCGGCGTCGGCCGCAGTGCTCGCGTGCCCGGCGTGCGGCGAGCCGTCGCCCGAGGGCGCGCGGTTCTGCGAGGCGTGCGGCACGCCGCTCGCCCCGCTCCCCCCGGCGGGCGACGCGGACGGCGAGGCGGCGGACCGTGGCGGAGCGGACGGGGCACCCGCCGGCCCCGAGACGTCGCCGCGTGCGTCCGCGGACCCTGCGTCCGCGCCGGGCGACGGCGCCGCCGACCCCGGCGTCCGGCCGTGCGTGCGGTGCGGGGGCCGCGTCGCCGAGGACGGGTACTGCACCGAGTGCGGCGAGCCGGCCGCGTCCGAGCGGGACCACTGGGCCGAGCGCCCCGCGACGTGGGTCGCCGGCGTGTGCGACCGCGGCGTGCGGCACTCCCGCAACGAGGACGCGATGGCGCTCGCCGCGAGCCCGTCCGCGACCGCGGACCGCGCGTTCGCCGCGCTCGTCGTGTGCGACGGCGTCTCCTCCGCGCCCGACTCCGACGTCGCGAGCCTCGCGGCGGCGCGGGCGGCGCGCGACCTGCTGGCCGCGGGCGCCCCGGAGGGCACCTCCCCCGTCGTCGGCGAGCCGACGGCGCGGGTCGCCGCCTGGTCGGCGCTCGTCGGTGACGCCTCGCGGGCCGCGCAGGACGCGATCCTGACGACCGTCGGCGCGATGGCCGACCGCGAGAACCCGCCGTCGTGCACGTTCGTCGCGGCGGTCGTGGACGGCCCGCTCGTCGTCACGGGCTGGGTGGGCGACTCGCGCGCCTACTGGATCCCGGACGAGGGCGACGCGCACCAGCTCAGCGTCGACGACTCCTGGGCGCAGGAGATGATGGCCCAGGGCATCCCCCGCGTCCAGGCGGAGAGCTCCCCGCAGGCCCACGCGATCACGCGCTGGCTCGGCCCCGACGCCCCGGACCCCGTCGCCCGGACGGCCGCGACCTTCCCCGACCGCGACGGCTGGGTGCTGGTCTGCTCGGACGGGCTGTGGAACTACTGCTCCCCCGCCGCCGACCTCGCGGCGCTGCTCCACGCCACCCAGGAGCGGGTCGGCCACGAACCGCAGACCGTGGCGGGCGCGCTCGTGGACTGGGCCAACGCCCAGGGCGGCCGGGACAACATCACGGCGACGCTCGCGCGGTTCGACCGGTCGTCCGCCGCGACGTCCCCCGAGCTCGACCCGGACCTCGAGACGACGGTCCCCAGGTCCTGACGGGCCGCGCGCCGCGGTCCCGCCGGACCCCCCGCACGACCCGCCACCACCACCCCCGACCCGATAGCCTGCACGAACACCCGCACCACCGAAGGAGCCCCCATGGCCGAGTTCGCCGCCGAGGTCTACCAGAACGAGTTCCTGTCCGAGGGCGCCACGGACGTCCACGCGATCGTCACCGTGACGTGCACGGGGGCCGGGAGCGCGGGGAGCGTCGGCGGCGCGGGCGGGGTCGCCGAGATCATCATGGTCGACACGTCCGGCTCGATGTCGGGCCGCAACATGGAGGCCGCGAAGCACGCCGCCCAGGTGGCCGTGGACCAGATCCTCGACGGCACGTGGTTCGCGATCGTCGGCGGCAGCCACGTCGCCAACCGCGTCTTCCCGTACCCGAACGCGCGCATGGCGATGGTCCAGATGGAGCCGGGGGCGCGCGCCGAGGCGAAGCGCGCGATCTCGATGCTCACGCCCGGCGGCGGCACGGCGATGAGCACGTGGCTGCGCCTCGCGGACCAGCTCTTCGCGACGGTTCCCCAGGCGGCGCAGCGGCACGCGATCCTCCTCACGGACGGCAAGAACGAGTCGGAGCCGCGCGCGAACCTCTCCGCCGCGGTCCGGGACGTCACCGGGCACTTCCAGTGCGACGCGCGCGGCGTCGGCTCGCGCTGGCAGGTCGACGAGCTGCGCGAGATCTCGACGGCGCTGCTCGGCTCGGTCGGCCTCATCGCGGACCCGAACGAGATCGCGGCCGACTTCGAGCGGCTCATGCAGGCGTCCATGGCCCGCGGGGTGGCCTCGGCCGACCTGCGCGTGTGGGCCCCGCAGGGCTCGCAGGTGCTGTTCGTGCGCCAGGTCGCGCCGACGGTCGAGGACCTCACGCACCGCCGCGCCGAGGTGAACCCGCTCACGGGTGCCTACCCGACCGGCTCGTGGGGCGACGAGTCGCGCGACTACCACGTCGCGGTCCGCGTCGCGTCGAAGCCGGTCGGCTCCGAGCAGCTCGCGGCGCGCGTCCAGCTCGCGGTGAACGGCGAGGTCGTCTCCTCCGGGCTGGTGAAGGCCAAGTGGTCCGACGACGAGTCGCTCACCACCCGCATCAACCCCGAGGTCGCGCACTACACGGGCCAGACCGAGCTCGCCGCGGCGATCCAGGAGGGCCTCGCGGCCAAGGCGTCGGGCGACGAGGCGACGGCGACCGTCAAGCTCGGGCGGGCCGTGCAGCTCGCGCAGCAGACCGGCAACGAGGAGGCGACGTCGCGGCTGCGCAAGGTCGTCGACATCGACAACGAGGAGCAGGGGACGGTGCGCCTCAAGCGCAACACGTCGACCCTCGACGAGATGGCCCTCGACACCGCCTCGACGAAGACGACGCGGGTCCGCCGGTGAGCGCCGTCGTCTGCCCCAACGGGCACCCGTCGGAGTCGACCGACTACTGCGACGTGTGCGGCGAGCCGATCGGCGCGGCGTCGGCCCCGTCCGCGCCCGTCGCGAGCGGTGCGACGCCCGCGCCGGGCGGCGCCGGGGCGGCCGCGCCCGCGACGACGTGCCCGAACTGCGGGTCGCCGGCGCCCGGCGGCGCGCTGTTCTGCGAGAACTGCGGCTACGACTTCACCACGGGCGCCCTGCCCGACCCGGTCGAGCCGCCGTCCGCGCTCTCGCTCGACCCGCCGTCGCGCCCGACGCCCGCGCCCGCGACCTCCGCACCCCCGGTGCCGGGCACACCCTCCGGGTCCACGCCGCCCCCGCTGCCGACCTCCGCGGCAAGGTCCGCCGCGACGTCCCCGTCGTCGTCGACCCCGCCCCCGCTGCCCGCCCCGAGCCCCGCCGCCGCACCCGAGGCGGGCGCCCCGGGCGAGCCGGCGACGTCGGGCACCCACCTCCCGACGCCCCCGGTCCCGGGGCCGGACCAGTGGGTCGTGGAGATCTGGATCGACCCCGACTGGTACGCGGCGCAGCAGCCCGAGGACCCGATGCCCTCGGCGGGCCTGCCCGGCCTCGTCGTGCTGCGCGAGCGCAGCGTGCTCGTCGGCCGCCCGTCGGTGTCCCGCGGCATCCACCCGCAGGTCGACTGCGGCGCGGACACGGGCGTCTCCCGCCGGCACTGCCAGCTCAGCACGGACGGTCAACGGTGGTGGGTCGAGGACCTGCAGTCGTCGAACGGGACGTACGTGAGCCCCGCCGGCGAGCCGCTCCCCACGGACCCGGTCCCCGCCGGGCAGCGACGCGAGCTGTCCGACGGGGACCGGGTCTACCTCGGCGCGTGGACGCGGCTCGTCGTCCGCAAGGCGCTCCCGGGCGAGGTCTGAGCCGGCTCAGCCCTCGGTCGTCCGAGGCTCGGCCTCGGCCGTGATCTGGGTCGCCGCACCGCTGCTGCCCGCGCGGTGCGCGACCTCGATCCGGCGCGGCCGGGCCTCCTCGGCCACGGGGATCGTCAGCGACAGCACCCCGTCCTCGTACGACGCCGAGATCTGGTCGAGCGCGAGCCCGCGCCCCACCGTGAGCTGACGCGCGTAGGTCCCCGAGGGCCGCTCGCGCGCGAGCCACTGGACGTCGGGATCGGTCCGCGGGCTGCGCTCGGCGCGGATCGTCAGCGTGCGGTCCTCGACGGACACGTCGATCGTCCCCGGGTCGACACCGGGAAGGTCCATCGTCAGGACGTAGTGGTCGCCCGCCCGGAACAGGTCGAGCGGCATGCCGCCCGACGCCGACGCCGCGGTCGCGCGCGCCCCGGACGCGAGCTGGCCGACCAGGCGGTCCATCGCATCGAAGGTGGTCGTGAACGGGTCGATCATCGCAGCCACACCTCTCACCTCCTCGTCGGTCGGTCCCGGACCGTCCGGGACCGGTCGGTGGTCCCGCGAGGTAGGCACCTCGCAGGCGGCTACACCTCTGTTCTAGCACTCTCCCCCGGAGAGTGCCAAGAGCCGCCGTGGGCCGTCCCGGTGCACGCGGCAGAGGGGCGGTTGTCGACTTCCTCCGAGACCGGATCCCGCGACGACAGCCAGGTTGGTGGAACCCTCCAACCCGTTGTGCGATCCGTGCACGCGGCGACACCGCCGTCGTCCGCGTCCCCGTCGTCGCGCACCGCGCAGGGCCGGGAGAGTGGACCTGGCCACGACGGGTCGGGCACCGATCCGTCACGACGACGCAGGGAGCACCATGACCGACGCACCGACCACGGCGACCCCCGGGACGCCCGCGCCCGCCACGCAGACCACCGGTCCGGGAGCGGGGCGCCGCGCGCCGCTCGCGCTCGACGCGGGCGACGCCGCGCGCGTCGCGACCTTCGCGGCGCTGATCGCCGCGCTCGGGATGCCGGGGTCGATCGCGCTGTTCGGGAACGCGGTCCCGATCACGCTCCAGACGCTCGGCGTCATGCTCGCCGGGACGATCCTCGGCGCGTGGCGCGGCACGCTCGCGGTCGCGACGTTCCTCGCGCTCGCGGCGGCCGGCCTCCCGGTGCTCGCGGGCGGGCGCGGCGGCCTCGGGGCGTTCGTCGGCCCGTCCGCGGGCTACCTGCTCGGGTTCCTCGCGGGGGCGGCGGTCGTGGGCTGGCTCGTCGACCGGCTGCGCCGGGTGACGTTCGGCGGTGTGCTCGTCGCGTGCCTCGTCGGCGGGGTCGCGGTCGTCTACGCGTGCGGCGTGCCGGTCCAGTCCGCCGTCACGGGGGTACCGCTCGCGACGACGGCGCAGCTCTCCCTCGCGTTCCTCCCGGGCGACGTCCTCAAGGCGCTGGCCGCCGCGGCGATCACCGTGGGCGTCGTGCGCGCCTACCCGGCCGCGCGCCGGTCGGGCCGTTCTGCGGGCCGTCCCATGGCCGCCGGCCGCACCGCCTCCTGACACCTGCGAGAGTGTCCGCGTGCCCGTCGCCCACCAGGTCCTGACGCACGCCGCCGACCCGGCGGCGCGCGACCGCCCCGCCCTGCGCACCCCCGAGCGGTCGCGCACCTACGCCGCGCTCGCCGCCGACGTGCGCGCGGGCGCGACGCACCTCGCGGCGACCGGCACGCGCCCGGGCGACCTCGTCGCCGTGTCCCTGCCCGACCCGCTGGACCTGCTCACGGCGGTCCTCGCCGCCGACCACGCCGGCGCGACGCCGCTCGTGTGCGACCCGGCGTGGCCGCGCGCGCACCGCGCGGAGGTCCTGCGCACCCTCGCGCCGCGCACGTTCGTCGAGGTGCCCCTGCCGCGCGGGACCGGCGCCCTCCCCGACCTCGTGCCGGGGCTCGCCCCGCAGGGGGGTGCGGACCCCGGCACGGGCCACGAGCCCGGTCCGGACGACCTCGCGTGGGCGGGGTTCTCCTCGGGCAGCACGGGCCGGCCGCGCGCGGTCGTGCGCACGCGCGCGTCGTGGGCGGGCTCGTTCGACGACGTCACGCGGCTCCTCGGGCTGCGTCCCGCCGACACCGTGCTCGTCCCCGGCCCGCTCGCGTCGTCGCTCTACTGCTTCGCAGCCGTGCACACGCTCGCGGTCGGTGCGTGCGCCTACCTCACACGCACCCCGGCCGCCACGACCTCCGCGCTCGCGAGCAGCGACGTCGTGCACCTCGTGCCGCAGGTCCTCGACGACGTGCTCGACGCCGTCGCCGCAGGGGCGCCGTCGCGGCTGCGGCACGCGGTCGTCGGCGGGGCGTCCCTCGCCGCCGGGGCGCGGTCGCGCGCGGCGGCGCTCGGCGTCGACGTGCTCGCCTACTACGGCGCGGTCGAGCTCTCGTTCGTCGCCTACGACCCCGACGGGTCGGGGCTGCGTGCGTTCCCGGGGGTCGACCTCGAGGTCCGGCCGCTGCCGCAGGCGAGCGTCGGCGAGGTCTGGGTCCGTTCGCCCTGGGTGTCCCGCGGCTACCTCGCGCGCGCCACCGGACCGCTGCGGCGCGACGGCGCGTGGAGCACCGTGGGCGACCTCGCCGACCCCCTGCCCGACCCGTCGACGTCGCCGTCCGCGGCCGGTGCCCCGCCCGGCACGCTCGTGCTGCGCGGCCGCGGCGACGGGGCGATCCTCACCGGCGGGTCGACGGTCGTGCCCGAGGACGTCGAGGTCGTGCTGCGCGCCGTGCCGGGGGTCCGCGACGTCGTCGTGCTCGGGACCGCGCACCGGCGCCTCGGGGCGGTCGTGAGCGCCGTCGTCGAGTGCGACGACCGGCCCGGGCTGCGCGCCCACCTGGAGCGCGTCGCGCGCGCGGCGCTCGCCCCGGCGCAGCGGCCCCGGCGCTGGTACGGCACGCGCGCCCTCCCCCGGACCCCGTCGGGCAAGCCCGCGCGCGGGGCCGTGAGCGAGGCCCTGCTGGGGACCGACCCCGCGCGGTCGGGCCTGGAGCCGCTGCGGTGACCGCGCCGGGGGCGTGGGCGGACGCGCCCGTGGTCGTGGCCGCGCGCCGCACGTGGGTGGGGACCGCCGGGCACGGGCACCGGTCGGCGTCCGAGGTCGACCTCGCGGCCGGTGCGCTCGGCGCGACGCTCGGCGACGCGCGGGCCCTCGGGGTCGAGGACGACGTCGCCGACGTCCTGCTGGGGTGCTGCACCGGGCCCGGCGGGAACGTCGCCCGGGCCTCAGCGCTCGCCGCGGGCCTCGGCGTCACCGTGCCGGGGCTGACCGTCGACCGGCAGTGCGCCTCCGGTCTCGCCGCGGTGCTGCTCGCCGCGCAGCAGGTCCGCGCGGGCGAGGCGCGCCTCGTCCTGGCCGGCGGGACGGAGAGCGCGTCCCTCGCTCCCACGCGCGCCCACCACACGGTGTGGGGCGACGTGCCGTACGCGCGCGCCGCGTTCGCGCCGACGCCGTGGGCCGACCCGGGCATGGGTGCCGCCGCCGACGCGCTCGCGCGCCGCCGCGGCGTGACCCGCGAGCGCCAGGAGGCGTACGCGGTGCGCAGCCATGCGCGCGCCCTCGCCGCGCACGTGGGCGGGCGGTTCGCGGCCGAGACGGTCCGGGTCGGCGCGCCGACACGGTCGCTCGCGCGCGACGAACGGGCGCGGCGCCTCGACCCCGCGGTGCTCGCCCGCCTCTCGCCAGCCTTCACGCCCGGCGGCACGGTCACCGCCGCCACCACGAGCCCGGTGAGCGACGGCGCGGCGGCGGTCGCGGTCGTGCCCGAGCGCGTCCGGCGCGGGCTCGGAGTCCCGGGTCTGCGCGTGCTCGCGTCGGCGACGGTCGGCTGCGACCCGGCGCTGCCCGGGTGGGGGCCGGTCCCCGCGGTGCGCGCGGCGCTCGACCGCGCGGGCACGCGGCTGGACGACGTCGCGGCGGTCGAGGTCGTCGAGGCGTTCGCCGCGCAGGTCCTCGCGGTGACGGACGCGCTCGGCCTCGACCCGCTCGGCGACCCCGTCGACGACGCGCGGGTCTGCGCCGACGGCGGCGCGCTCGCGCTCGGGCACCCGTGGGGCGCGAGCGGCGCGGTGTCGGTCGTGCGGCTGTTCTCGCGGCTCGTGCGCGCGGGTGCACCTGCTGGGACGCTCGGTCTCGCGACCGCGGCCGTCGGCGGCGGCCTGGGTGTCGCGGCCGTGCTGGAGGTCGTCCGGTGATCGCGCGCGCCCGGTCGGCCCGGCGGCGACGAGCCGCCGCCGGGATCATCTCGACCGCGCCGGCGGACGGGTCCGGCGCCCTCCTCGCGACGGGCACCCCGGCCACGCCCGAGCACGACCCCGCCGGGCCCGCCTGCACGGTCCGGCTCGAGGACGTGCACGTGCGCCTCGGCGAGCGCGACGTGCTGCGCAGGGTCGACCTCGAGCTGCGCGAGCGGCGCGTGGGGATCGTCGGGGCCAACGGCTCGGGCAAGAGCACGCTCGCGCGCCTGCTCAACGGGCTCGTCGTGCCGACGTCGGGCCGGGTCCTGGTCGACGGCCTCGACACGCGCCGCGACGGCCCGGCGGTCCGTCGGCGCGTGGGGTTCGTGTTCACGGACCCGGACGCCCAGATCGTCATGCCGACGGTCGCGGAGGACGTCGCGTACTCGCTGCGTCGCCACGCTCCGGCCGAGCGCGACGCCCTCGTGCGGGCGGCCCTCGCCGCGCGCGGCCTGGCGGACCACGCCGACCACCCCGCACACCTGCTCTCGGGCGGGCAGAAGCAGCTCCTCGCGCTCACGTCGGTGCTCGCCGCGGGGCCGCGGCTCGTCGTCGCCGACGAGCCCACGACGCTCCTCGACCTGCGCAACACGCGGCGGTTCGCCGCCGAGCTCGCGGCGCTCCCCCAGCAGGTCGTGCTCGTCTCGCACGACCTGTCGCTCATGGACGCGATGGACCGCGTGCTCGTGGTGGACGACGGACGGGTCGTCGCCGACGACGCGCCGGGGCCCGCCGTCGCGCGCTACCTGCGCCTCGTCGACGGGGCGTCGTGACCCCGGGCACCTACCGGCCGGGGTCGTCGGTCCTGCACCGCGCCCCGGCCGGGGCCAAGCTCGCGGGGTTGGCGGCGGCGTCGGCCGTCGTGCTCCTCGTGTCCTCGCCGGCGGGGGTCGGCGCGGTGGTCCTCGCCGTCGGCGCGCTCTACGCGGTCGCCGGCGTGGGACGGCGTGCGGCGTGGGAGCAGGTGCGCCCCTTGCGCGTGGTCGTGCCCGTGCTCCTCGCCGTCCAGTGGCTCGCCCTCGGCCCGGTGCCGGCGGTCGTGCTCACGACCCGGCTCGTCGCGCTGGTCGCGCTCGCGGGGCTCGTGCTCCTCACGACCCGGACGTCCGCCGTCCTCGCCGCGATCGAGCGGGGGCTGCGGCCGCTGCGCCGCCTCGGCGTCGACGTCGACCGTGCGGCCCTCGTCCTGTCGCTCGCCGTACGCTGCGTCCCCGTCGTCGCCGCGCTGGCCCAGCGCGTGCGGGACGCGTGCCGCGCCCGGGGCCGCGAGCACGACGTCCGCGCCTACGCCGTCCCGCTCGTCGTCGGCGCGCTGCGCCAGGCCGACGCGCTCGGCGACGCGCTGCGCGCCCGCGGCCTCGACGACTGACGGCCCGTCCCGCCGTCGTGCCGAGATAGAGCGCTGGTCTCACGAGGTAGAGCCCTGGTCACGACCAGGCCTCTACCTCGCTGTACCAGTCCTCTACCCCGCCGCACCAGGCCTCTACCTCGCGGAGAGGGCGCTCTCATCGGGACGCAGGCTCGCCGGTGGCGCGGCGGCCGCGGAGGGAGACGACCGCCGCGACGAGGATGCCGACCACGGTCACGACCAGCAGGGCGCGGTAGTCGACGGCGCCCACGAGGGCCGCGCCGACCACGGTCAGCACGAGCTGCGGGACGTTGACCAGCAGCAGGCTGGCGGCGGCGACGCGCCCCTGGAGGCCCGGGGGCGTGCGGAGCTGCCGCTCGGTGACGAAGCCGACGATCGACCAGGTGGCGCCGAGCCCGACCGCGCCCAGCCCGAGCACGATCGCCACGACGTTCGTCCCCGTCGCGGGCACGATGCCGAGCGCGAGCACCAGCAGCCCGAGGGCGACGAGCCGCTGCGCGCCCCAGCGGGCGACGAGGCGGGCCGCCGTGAGCCCCGCGACGATCGCCGTGAGCGCCTGGACCGAGGAGATGGGACCCAGCAGCTCCGGGGCCAGCCCGAGCCCGTCCTCGACGATCGCGAGGCTGACCGCGTTGAGCAGCCCGACCCCCGCGAACGCGACGAGCATGGCGAGGGTGAGCACGCCGAGCGGGGCCGTCCGCACGAGGTGGCGGAAGCCCGCCGTCATCTCGGCCAGGTACGGCTCGCGCTCGGCGGCCGGGGTCGGCGGCGTCTCGACGAGCCGGATCCGGCCGATGACGGTGCCCGCGACGGCGAACGCGACGGAGGCGGCGACCACGAGCGGCCACGCGCCGGCGAGCGCGTAGGCGCCCGCGCCGACGACCGGCATGAGGAGGCGGAAGACCTGGTCGATCGTCGTGAGCCGGCCGTTCGCGGGCGCGATCGCCTCGTCCGGGAGCATGTCCCGCACGAGGCCCGCCTGGGCCGCCGCCGTCGCGAACCCGACCCCCGAGTAGATCACCGTCACCACGAACACGAGCCAGACCTGCTCGGGCCCGCGGACGGCGAGGAGGGCGAGGAGGCTCACAGCGCCGACGAGGTACGTGACGACGAGCATCCGTCGGCGCGACACCCGGTCGGCGAGCTGCCCGAGGAGCGGGGACGCGAGCGCCGGCAGCCCGAGCGCCGCGAACACCAGCCCCGCGGCACCGTTCGAGCCGGTGAGGTCCTTCACCCACACGGCGAGGATGATCGCGAGGACCGAGTCGGCGAAGTTCGTGAACCCCCACGCGACCGACAGGAGCCGGAACCCGCGGGACCGCAGCGCGGCCCGGGGGTCCGGGGCGTCGTCCCGGACGGCGACGGGGACGGCCGCGGCGCCGGGCTCCGCCGCCGCCCCCGGCGCGTCCTGGGGCGCGTCCCCGGGAGCGTCCCTGGGAGCGGGTGGGGCGGCGACGTCGGTCGGCTCGGGGGTCGCGCTCATCGGGGGGCCTCCGGGAGATCGGCGTTGACGACGGAGAAGAGGCGTGCACGGCGCGCGCCCGCGGGACGGAGCGACGTGTCCTCCCAGCGCCCCCGGAACCGGTCGGTGAGCGCCTCGACCTCGCGGGCGAGGGCGTCGAGCTCCTCGCGGGTCGCGTAGAAGGACGCGCCGGTCATCGTGGAGGCGAGGAGCCACTGCGGGTCGTCGGTGGCCGCGCCGGCGAGCCACGTCCGCACGCGCGCCGCCTCCTGGTCGATCATGAGGCTCGCGACCGCGCCCGCCGCGTGCAGCGTCTCCGGCACGTCGGGGTCGAACGTCGTCTGCCGGCCCCGCCCGACGGAACGCCACGGCCGCTCCTTGCCGCGCCGCTCCGCCGGCTCGACGTATCCGTACTTGGCGAGCATGCGCAGGTGGAAGGAGCAGCTCGCGACCGACTCGCCCATGACCTCGGCGCACCGCGTCGCGGTCACCTCGCCCTCGTCGTCGAGCAGCGCGAGGATCCGCAGGCGGAGCGGGTGGGCGAGCGCCCGGATGGTCGCCGGGTCGCGGGCGACGACCTGGCCCGCCTCGGGCCGGGGGCCGCGCGGGAGCGTGCCCGACGACGGCGCGGGGGCGGGATCGCTGGGCGCGCCCGGGTCGTCCGGGCCGGTGGCGTGAGGGTCGGCCGATGTGCTCATGCCCTCACGCTAGTTCACGAAAGACTTCTTGCGCAAGAGTTCTTTAGCGAGGCTCCGGCACCTCTTCCGAGCCGCCGCGACGCCGCACCCGCCCGTCGTGGACGCGACTCATCACGACCACCACGCCCAGGACCGCCACGGCGAGCGACAGGCCCGCCAGGACGTCGGTGAGGAAGTGGTACCCGAGGTAGAGCCGGCTCAGCGCCACGGCCCCGATCACGAGCACGGAGGCGACCGCCCAGACCGCGAGGACCCGCGGGTCGTGGTGGCGGTGCCACACCAGGTACCCGCCCACCAGGACCAGCGTGGCCGCGCCGATCGTGTGCCCGGACGGGAAGGAGAACGATCGCTCCACCCCGGCGACGACCATCGACACGTCCGGCGGCCGCGGCCGGGCGATCACCGCCTTGAGCACGGTCGAGACCAGCGTCGCGAGCAGCATGGCTCCCGCGAGCAGGCCCGGTTCCCACCACGTCCCCGTGCGCCGCGCCCACACCACGCACCCGACCGCGACGAGAACGGGCAGCACGAACGGCCCCGACACGGTGGTGACCACCGTGAGGACGCCCGTCACGACCGACGTCCGGTGCGCGACCATCCACGCGAGCAGCGGCTCGTCGAGCCGCCACAGGTCGTCCTGCTCGCGGACCGCGTCCAGGAGGAGGGCGAAACCCGCGACCCCCGCGAGCACCAGGAGCAGGCCCGGCCACACGCTCACGAGGACCCCGCGCAGCGACGCGCCGCCCGGCGTCCCGCCCGTCCGCCTCTCCCCCGCGCTCATCCCCGGAGGCTACGCACGGCGGGCCGACGCCGCACCGCGACCGTCCGCCGTCGGGCACCGGGGCGCGACCCGACGCTCGTGGCGAAAAAGGGATGCACCGCCCACGACCCCCGTGGTCGTATGTACCCACACCGCGGTGACGTCCGTCCGGTCCGTACCGGGCGGTGGAGGGTCCGGCCAGACCCACGAACCCAGCGTCACGAGAGCAGAACCATGCATCCCTTGATCACGTACGACGTGGCGGCCCTCAGCCGTCGCGAGCAGCTGCAGGAGCAGACCCTGCGCCGGTCGCAGCTGCGCCGCACCACGACCCGCGTCCCGGCGAACACCCGGCAGGCCCGCCTGCCGCGCCGTACCGCATGACGCGCACCGACCGCTCGCCGGGCCGGGGACCCTCCCCGACAGGCGGCGGCGCACCCCGTCGAAGGCCCCGACCGTCCGGACCCTGGTGGACCGGACAGCCGGGGCCTTCGTCGTGCGCGCCGCGGCTAGGCTGTGGCCCGTGAGTCCTGTGAACGCGAACGAACGCATCGTCTGGATCGACTGCGAGATGACCGGGCTGGACCTGGGCGCCGACGCCCTCGTCGAGGTCGCCGCCGTCGTCACCGACTCCGAGCTCAACGTGCTCGGCGACGGGGTCGACGTCCTCGTCCGGCCCCCGGCCGAGGCGCTCGAGCAGATGGGCGACTTCGTCCGCCAGATGCACACGACCTCCGGGCTGCTCGACGAGCTCGACGAGGGCCTGACGCTCGCCGAGGCCGAGCAGCGCGTCCTCGACTACGTCCGCACGTGGGTCCCCGAGCCGGGCAAGGCGCCGCTGGCGGGCAACTCCGTCGGCACCGACAAGGGGTTCCTGGACCGCGACATGCCCGCGCTCATGAGCCACCTGCACTACCGCATCATCGACGTGTCCTCCGTCAAGGAGCTCTCGCGCCGCTGGTACCCGCGGGCGTACTTCTCGTCGCCGGAGAAGCACGGCGGGCACCGCGCGCTCGCGGACATCCTCGAGAGCATCGACGAGCTGCGCTACTACCGCGCCGCCGTGTTCGTCCCGCAGCCCGGCCCCGACTCCGCGACGGCGCGCAAGGTCGCCGAGCAGGTCGTGGCGACGAGCGTCACGCGCGGCCGGACCCGACCCGCGGACGACGAGGTCGAGACGTCCGTGGCCACCGTCACAGGACCCACCGACGCCTGACCTCGAAAAGCGGTCCGGGAGCACCCCGCGGACCGGGTACACTTTTCGACGGCCGGTGCTTCACGCCCGGTCATGGTGGGTATAGCTCAGCTGGTAGAGCACCTGGTTGTGGTCCAGGGGGTCGCGGGTTCAAGTCCCGTTACTCACCCCAGTCACACGAGGCCCGGGTCGGTCGGAGGAGCTCCTCCGACCGACCCGGGCCTTCGTCGTCCGGCGCGCACCCCGCGCAGCGCCATGACGACACCGGCCCGCGAGGGAGGCGAGTCGTGGCCGAGAACACCGGTCCGAGCACCCGTGGCGACCTGTGCGTCCGGGTCGTCCCGGTCTTCCAGGGGCTCACGCCCGAGCAGCAGCTCGACGTCGCCGCGGTCGCCCGACCGACGACGGTGCGCCCGGGCGACCGCCCCTTCGCCCACGTCGCCACGTCACTGCTCCTGGTCGTGCACGCGGGCCGCTTCAAGGTCGCACGCTCGGACGCGGAGGGGCGCGAGCAGGTCCTGCGGGTCCTGGGCCCGGGCGACTTCCTCGGTGAGGCCGGCTTCCTCACCGGCCGGCGCTCGGAGCACGTCGTCACCGCACTGGAACCGGGCCGGCTGTGCGTCTTCCGGCACGCGGACCTGGGCGAGCTCGTGCGGCGCCACCCCTCCATCGCCTTCCGGATGCTCCAGGCGGTCAGCGCCCGGCTGGACGACGTCGAGCAGCGCCTGGCGTCCGTCGTCTCCGGCGGGGTGGGAGCCCGGCTCGCGGAGTACCTGTTGTCGCTGCCGGCCCGGGGCACGCGGTCGGGTACCACGACCGGGGCGGCGCCGGAGACCGTCGTCCGGCTCCCGCTCGCGAAGAAGGACGTCGCCTCGCTGCTCGGCACGACGCCGGAGTCGCTGAGCCGACAGCTGCGCAGGCTCCACGACTCCGGCGTCATCGCTCAGCGCGCAGGCGGGGAGATCGTCGTCCTCGATGCCGACGTCCTCATGGATCTCGCCGCGCGGTCCTGACCGCCCGGGACGGCGGCGGCCGACCGCGGCCGGCGGGCGAGCCGCATCGCGTTGACGACGACCACGAGCACCGAGGCCTCGTGAACGAGCATCCCGACGGCCATGGTGACCCCACCGACGAGGATCCCGGTGAGCAGCGCGGCGACCGTGACGAGCGCGATCACGATGTTCTGCCGCATGGTGCGCACCGTGCGGCGCGCGAGCGAGACCGCGTGCGGCACCTTGAGCAGGTCGTCGCCCAGCAGTGCGACGTCGGCCGTCTCGATCGCGACCCGCGTCCCCGCAGCGCCCATCGCGACCCCGACGTCCGCCGCGGCGAGGGCCGGGGCGTCGTTCACGCCGTCGCCGACCATCGCGACGGTGTACCCCTCGCGCTGGAGGTCCCGCACGGCCGCGAGCTTCTCCTCGGGCAGCAGCCCCGACCGCACCTCGTCGACGCCGGTCTCGGCGGCCACGGCTTGCGCGACCGGGTCGACGTCGCCGGTGAGCACGACGATCCGGCGCACGCCGACCGCGCGCAGCCGGGACACCATCGACGCCGCGTCGGGTCGCACCCGGTCCGCGACCGCGACCACGCCGAGCACGGCGTCGCCCCGGGTGACCACCATCGGGGTCCGTCCGACCGCTGCTCGTTCCGCCATGACGGCAGCGGCGCGCCCGGCGCCCACGACGTCACGCCCCGCCAGGAGCGCAAGGTTGCCGACGGCGACCGGCACGCCGTCGAGCACCGCCAGCACGCCCCTGCCGGGGACCGGCTCGGTGTGCTCGGGAAGACCGACGACGACGTGCCCCGACTCCGCGGCGGCGTCGACGACCGCGCGGGCGAGCGGGTGCTCCGAGCCTGCCTCCACGCGCGCGGCGGTCAGCAGGACGTCGTCCTCGTCGGCCGCCGGGTCCAGCACGACCACGTCGGTCAGGCGGGGCCGGCCCTCGGTGAGCGTGCCGGTCTTGTCGAGCGCGACGGCGTCGACCCGGGCGACCGTCTCCAGGAACTCCCCGCCCTTGACGAGGACCCCGTCCCGCGCCGCGCGGCCGATGCCGGCGACGACGGACACGGGGATCGAGATGACGAGCGCGCCCGGGCACGCGACGACGAGCAGAGTCAGGGCGAGCAGCACGTCGCGCGTGAGCACGCCGACGGCCACGGCGAGCACGATGACGGCCGGCGTGTACCAGGCCGAGAACCGCTCCATGAACCCCTGGGCGCGTGCTCGGGCGTCCTGCGCCTCCTCGACCCGGTGGATGATCCGAGCGAGCGTCGTGTCCTCCCCCACGCCCGTGGCGGTCACCTGGAGGAGCCCGGCCGTGACGATCGTCCCCGCGAACATCGCGTCCCCGGCGACCTTCTCGGTCGGGATCGACTCCCCCGTGACGGAGGACTCGTCCACGGCCCCCACGCCGCGGAGGATCGTGCCGTCCACCGGGACCTTGGCCCCGTTCTTCACCAGCACGGTCTCACCCGCCGCGACGTCGGCCGCCGTGACCTCGACCTGGCGCCCGTCGCGCAGGACGACGGCGGCGTCCGGCAGGACGGCGACCAGCTCGGCCAACGCGGCGCGGGTCCTGTCGAGCGTGGCCGACTCCAGAGCGTGCCCGACGGCGAACAGGAACGTGACGGCCGCCGCCTCCCAGAAGTTCCGGACCAGGATCGCTCCGACGGCCGCCACCGCGACCAGGAGGTCGATGCCGATGCTCCGCGCCGTGAGCGCGCGCCAGGCCGCGACCGCGACCGGCGCGCCCGCGACGACGGCGGCCGACACCATGAGGGCGTCGGACCACCACCCGTGCCCGGCGAGCGCGGAGGCCGCAAAGGACGCGAGGACCAGCGTCCCGGCTGCCGCCGGCACCGCCCATCGACCCCGCGCCCAGGCACGGAGGCGCGGGCCGGCGCTGCGGGCCGTGAACCCGCCCGGGGCGTTCATGCGAGCGCGGGGCGCGCGACGTACCCCGCCCTCGCGACCGCGGCCACGAGGTCCTCGACGCCGGAGACCGCGGGGTCGTGCACGACCTCGATCCGCGCGGACGCGAACCGGACCCGCACCGACCGGACGCCGTCGAGCCGACCGACCTGCTTCTCGATCTTCGCCACGCACGAGGGGCAGGAGAAGCCGTCCGCCCGCAGGATCGTGGTGACGTCCATCGTCGTGCTCATCGTGGTTCTCCCGTCGTCGCGCGGCCCCTCGTGGGCCGACGAGAACGACGCTAGGGAGACCGGCCGCAGTTGTCCTTGACCCTGGTCAAGTGGTGACGGGCGTCATGCTCGGCCATCGAGGGCCGTCGAGGGCCGTCGCCGCTCAGGTCGTGCGGTGCGAGGCGACGGCGAGCACGCCGCCCAGGCCGATCATCATGCCGCCGCCCGTCGCGCGGACCGCGCTCAGGCGCCGCGGGGAGGAGGCGAACCAGGACCGGGCCGCGCCGGCGGCGAGCGCCCACGCGCTGTCGCAGACGAACGCGATCACCGTGAAGACCAGTCCGAGCACCATCATCTGGGCGGGCACGCGACCGGCGTGGAAGTCCGTGAACTGGGGCAGGACGGCGACGAAGAACACGATGGTCTTCGGGTTCGTCACGCCGACGACGTAGCCCTGCCGCACGACGCGCCACCACGGCTCGCGCACGGGCGCGACGTCGACGTCGACGTCGACGTCGACGGCACCCTCGCGCCGGTGCCGGATCGCCTGGACGCCGAGGTAGACGAGGTAGGCCGCGCCGACGAGCTTGACGGCCGTGAAGACGGCCACGGACGTCGCGACGACCGTGCCGACCCCGAGCGCCACGGCGACGACGAGCGTCAGCGCGCCGAGCTCGTTGCCGAGGACGCTCAGCACCCCGCCCCGGTGCCCGAGCGTGAGCGACCGGCCGACGACGAACAGCACGCTCGGCCCGGGGATCACGACGAGCACGAGCGAGGCGAGGGAGAAGGCGAGCAGGGAGTCGAGGGGCGGCACAGCGCCACGATAGGCCCCGACGTGGTGTACGTCACGGGAGAATCCCGCGGCGCCCCGGGCGGCCCGCGCCGGACCGGCGTGGTGCGCGACGGCGCGAAGCCGACGTACCGGTGCGAGTGCGACGTGTCGGTGGTTCGACGTACGGTCGGTGGACGCGTGGCATCGCGCTCGGCTGGCCGGCCACGGTCGTGGTTGGGTGGAGGCCGGTTCACCGACTGTCGGGAGGCAGCGCCCCATGATCGAGTTCCGATCGGTCACCAAGACGTACCCGGACGGCACGGCGGCGGTCGCGGACTTCGACCTGGTGATCCCGCCCCACCGCACGACGGTGCTCGTCGGGTCGTCCGGGAGCGGCAAGACGACGCTCCTGCGCATGATCAACCGCATGGTGGAGCCCACGTCGGGCACGATCGAGATCGACGGCGCGTCCATCCTCGACCGCGACCCCGTGAAGCTGCGCCGCAGCATCGGGTACGTCCTGCAGAACGGCGGGCTCCTCCCCCACCACAAGGTCGTCGACAACGTGGCGACGGTGCTGCGCCTCGAGGGCACCCCGCGCCGGCAGGCGCGCGACCGTGCGCTCGAGCTGCTCGACACCGTGGGCCTCGACCGCGCGCTCGCGGACCGCTACCCGAGCCAACTCTCGGGGGGCCAGCAGCAGCGCGTCGGCGTGGCGCGCGCGCTCGCCGCGGACCCGAACATCCTGCTCATGGACGAGCCGTTCGGGGCCGTCGACCCGATCGTGCGCGCCGAGCTCCAGACGGAGACCATCCGGCTGCAGCGCGAGCTGGACAAGACGGTCGTCTTCGTCACGCACGACATCGACGAGGCGTTCCTGCTCGGCGACCAGGTCGTCATCCTCGAGAAGGGGGCGCAGGTGGCCCAGATCGGGTCCCCGAGCGAGATCCTGGAGAACCCCGCGAGCGAGTTCGTCGCGAGCTTCATCGGGGCGGAGCGGGGCGCCCGGGCTCTGCACACCAAGCGCACCGAGCACGGGACCGTGCTCGTGGACGGCACGGGACGCACCCAGGGCGTCCTGGTCGACGACCGCGCCGAGGGCGGCGCATGACCTGGGTCCTGGACAATCTCGACCTCATCGGCCGTCTCACGGTCGAGCACCTCAGCCAGTGCGTGGTGCCGATCGTGCTCGGGTTCCTCGTCTCGATCCCGCTGGGCTGGCTCGCCTTCCGGTTCCGCCTCACGCGGGGCCTCGTCCTGACGCTCGTCGGCCTGCTCTACACGATCCCGTCGCTCGCGCTCTTCGCGCTGCTCCCGCCGCTCCTCGGCATCAGCTTCCTGTCCGAGCTGAACCTGGTCGTCGCGCTGACGATCTACGCCGTGGCCATCATGACCCGGTTCGTCGCGGACGCCCTCGCCTCGGTCGACCCGACGGTCCGGCAAGCCGCTCTCGCGGTCGGCTACGGGCCGTGGCGGCGCTTCTGGCAGGTCGACCTCCCGCTCGCCGGACCGGTCGTGCTCGCCGGGCTGCGCGTCACCGCCGTGTCGACCATCTCGCTCGCGACGGTCGGCATCCTCATCGGGATCGACAACCTCGGCTACCTCTTCACCAACGGCTACCAGCGGCAGATCGTCGCCGAGATCCTCTCGGGCGTCGTCGCGGTCGTCGTCATCGCCCTGCTCGTCGACCTGCTGCTCGTCCTCGCCGGGCGAGCGGTCATGCCCTGGTCCAGGAAGGTGCGCGCATGAACCTGTTCTCCGACGCGATCGCCTGGATCTTCTCCCCCGACCGGCTCACGGGCGCGCTCCCCCTCCCGGAGGCGATCTGGACCCACCTCGCGTTCACGTTCGTCTCGGTGCTCATCGCCGCGGCGATCGCGATCCCGGCAGGCTGGGCCATCGGCCACACGGGTCGTGGCCGGGAGTTCGCCGTCGCGCTCTCGGGTGCGGCCCGCGCCGTCCCGTCGTTCGGGCTCGTCCTGCTCCTCGTCCTCGTCTTCGGGGTGACGCACAAGGTCACCGCGTCCGTCACCGCGTTCGTCCTCCTCGCGATCCCGCCGATCCTCGCGGGCGCCTACGCCGGTGTGGAAGCCGTCGAGCGGCGCGTCGTCGACGGCGCCCGGTCCGTCGGCATGACCGGGTGGCAGGTGCTCTTCAAGGCCGAGGTGCCGCTCGGGCTCCCGCTGCTCATCGGCGGTCTCCGCTCCGCGACCCTCCAGGTGGTCGCGACCGTCACGCTCGCGGGCTACATCGGCAACTGGGGCCTCGGCTTCTACATCGTCCAGGGCATCCAGATCCGCGACTTCTCCCAGATCCTCGGAGCCTCTCTCCTCGTCGTCGTCCTGGCCGTCGTGCTCGACGCGCTGTTCGCGATCCTCCAACGGGTCGTCGTCCCGCGCGGCGTGACGGTCGGCCGCTCCTCGGACGACGCACCCGCCCGGCGGCGCCGTCGCCGGGTCCCCGCACCGACCACCGCCTGATACTCGGGCCCGACCTCCCGCACCGCACTCCGCCCGACCCTCCCGGTCCCCGGGACGGCCCTCAGAAAGGCAGACACATGCGCAGCACCCGACGCACCGCCGCCCTCGTCGCCGCAGCGGCGACCGCCGTCCTCACGCTCACCGCCTGCGGCGGCGGGTCCGACCCGCTCGACGCCGACACCGGGGCGTCCGACGGCAGCGCCTCGTCCGACACGATCGTCATCGGCTCCCAGGCCTACGACTCGAACGAGATCATCGCCGAGATCTACGCCCAGGCGCTCGAGGCCCAGGGCTTCACGGTCGAGCGGAACTTCTCGATCGGCCAGCGCGACGCCTACATGCCCGCGCTCGAGGACGGCGAGATCCAGCTCTTCCCGGAGTACACGGGCAACCTGCTGCAGTTCTTCGACCCGGAGACCACCGCGACGTCCCCCGAGGACGTCTACGCCGCGCTCCAGGACGCGCTGCCCGACGGGCTCACGGTCCTCGACCAGTCGAGCGCGACCGACCAGGACTCGTACAACGTCACCGAGGCCTTCGCCACGGAGCACGACCTCACGAGCCTCGCGGACCTCGCCGGGCTCGACGTGCCGCTCACGCTCGGCGGCCCGGCGGAGCTCGAGCAGCGCCCCTACGGCCCGCAGGGTCTCAAGGACGTGTACGGCGTCGACGTCTCCTTCGTCGCCACGGGCGACACCACCGTGCAGGACCTCGTGGCCGGCACCGTGAACATCGCCAACGTGTTCAGCGCCGACCCGAGCATCCAGACCGAGAACCTCGTGACGCTCGAGGACCCCGAGGGGCTCTTCCTCGCGTCCAACGTGGTGCCGCTCGTCAACGCGGACCTCGCCGACGAGATCGCGGACGTCATCAACCCGGTCAGCGCGGCCCTCACCCCGGAGGGCCTGATCGCCCTGAACGTCGAGTCCCGGGTCGACCAGCGTTCGCCCGAGGACATCGCGGCGGACTGGCTGTCGGAGAACGGCCTGGCCTGACCGCCGGCCCTGCAGGATCGTGGCCCGTCCCGGTCCCCGGGACGGGCCACGGTCACGAGCCGGCCGGCAGCCGGTTCCCGACGTCGGTGCGCGACGTCAGGAGGTGACGTCAGTGCGCGACGCGCGCGGCGATCGCGTCGGCGAACCGGTCGAGCGACCCCGGGGCGAGGGCGAGGAACAGCGACGGCTCGGTGAGCTCGAGCTCGATGACGACGACGCCGCCGTCGTTGCCCGTCACGACGTCGACGCGGGCGTAGAGGAAGCTCGTCACGTCCCCGCCGCCGACCGCGTCCGCCGCCACCGCGAGCGCCCGGCGCGCGACGTCGAGCTGCTCCTCGGTCGCGGTGAACGGGCTCATCTCCTCCTGCTGGTACAGGCCGCGGGTCGGGCGGTGCGGGCCGGTGAGGAGCGCGTTCTTGCGCACGGCGTGGGAGAACTCGCCGTCGACGAAGACGAGGCCCGTCTCGCCCGCGGTGTCGACGCTCGTCACGTACGGCTGCACCATGACCTCGCGCCCCGAGACCAGCAGGTTCTTCGCGTGCTGGATCGCGAGCCCCCGCGAGTGCGCCTCGCCCGCCTGGTAGCGGCCCGTGTCCTTGGCCCCGGCGCTGACGACCGGCTTGATGACGAAGTCGCCCTGGGCGGGCAGGCGCGTGTGGATCGCGCGCGAGGACAGGTTGCGCGCGGGGTCGAGCCACAGCGTCGGGATCACGGGGATACCCGCGCCCTCCAGCTCGCGCAGGTAGCCCTTGTCGGTGTTCCAGCGGAGCACGGCCTCCGCGTTGAGGATGCGCGGGACGCGCGCCGCCCACGCGACGAACTCGTCGCGCCGGGCCGAGTAGTCCCACGTCGAGCGCACGACGACGGCGTCGAACGCTGCCCAGTCGACGTCCGGGTCGTCCCAGACGGCGGGCTGCGCGGCGACGCCACGGGCGTCGAGCGCGCGCACGAGCGGCGCGTCGTCAGGGTCCAGGTGCGGCAGGACGGAGCACGTCGCGAGGGCGACGCGCGGGGCTGAGGTCTCGGTCGTCACGCCCCGAGCCTAGGGGACGGGACCGCCGCGCGGGCGCCCGGCCCTGTGACGTGCCCGGTCTCGGCGGCGTGCCCTCGCCGCCGCGACGTCGCACGCTACAGCCCGTACTCCTCCAGGAAGCGCAGCCAGACCTCGCTCACCGTCGGGTACGACGGCACCGCGTGCCACAGCCGCCGCAGCGGGACCTCGCCCACGACGGCGATCGTCGCGGCGTGCAGCATCTCTGCCGCGTCGGGGCCGACGAACGTGGCGCCGACGACGACCTCGCGCGCGGCGTCGACGACGAGCTGGGCGCTGCCGGCGTAGTCCTCGGCGCGCACGGCGGCGCCGGAGACGCTCGCGAGGTCGTACCGCACGACCCGCACGTCGATCCCGGCCTCCCGGGCGGACGCCTCGGTGTGCCCGACGGCCGCGACCTCGGGGCGTGTGAAGACGACCTGCGGGGACGCGACGCCGTCGGCGGTCGCCGCGAACCGCGACCACGGCGCGGGCGCCGCGCCGACGGCGGGTGCCCGCTCCCCCGCCGTGGGGGCCCCGTCGGTGTCCGGGTCGCCGAACCGCGCGGCGACGACGTCGCCCACGACCCGGCCCTGGTACTTGCCCTGGTGGGTCGTCGCGACCCGGCCGGTGACGTCACCCGCGGCGTACAGCCAGCCGCCCTCGGCACCCTCGGCAGCGTCCTGCGGCAACCCCTGCACGAGCATCGTGTCGTCGACGTCGAGCGCGCGCCCCGGGGTGAGCCCGACGCTGTCGACGCCGAGGTCCTGCGTCCGGGGGGCACGACCGGTGGCGACGAGCACGCGCTCCGCCGTCACGGGCGACACGTCCGGCGCCTCGCCGGCGTCGTCCCCGCCCCACCGCGACCCGACGGCCGAGAGCGTGAGGCGCGCCCCGCCGTCGGGCAGCGCCTCGACCGACTCGGTGGCGACCCCGAGGCGCACGTCCACGCCCAGCTCACGCAGCGACGCCGCGACCGCCACGCCCGCCCAGGGCTCGGTCCGGCCGAGCAGCCCCCCGCGCGAGAGGACCGTGACGCGCGTGCCGAGGTCGGCGAACGCGACGGCCATCTCCGTCGCGACCACTCCGCCGCCCACGATCGCGAGCGACTCGGGGACGTCCTCGACCGCCGTCGCCTCGCGGCTCGTCCAGGGGTTGGCGTCGGCCAGGCCGGGCACGTCGGGGAGCACGGGGACGCTCCCCGTCGCGACGATCACGGCGTGCCGGGCCGCGAGCCGCCGCGTCCGCGGGAGGTCGTCCGGGTCGGCGTCGGGCTCCTCGGCGACGACCTCCACGAGACGCGGGCCGACGATCCGTCCCAGCCCGCGCACGAGCGCGATCCCCGCGCCCTCGACCCAGGAGACCTGGCCGCCGTCGTCCCAGTCCGCGACCATCGCGTCGCGCCGCGCGAGGATCGCGGGGACGTCGAGCGCGTCGTCCACGCCCACCCCCGGGACGCCGCGCGCCTCGGCGCGCGCCGCGCCCGGCCGCAGGAGCGTCTTGGAGGGGATGCACGCCCAGTAGGAGCACTCGCCCCCCACCAGCTCGGCCTCGACGAGCGCGACGCTCAGGCCCGTGCGCCCGGCGCGGTCGGCGGCGTTCTCCCCGACGGGCCCGCCGCCGATCACGATCACGTCGTAGGTCTCGTCGGGCGCGGTCTCCTGCTGCGGGTCGCTCGTCATGGGCCCATCCTCACGCGGCGTCGCGCTCGTCGCCCAGCGGGAGGTCGGCGGGCTCGGCGGCGGGTCAGGCGACGCGCGCCTCGTCGAGCCGGTCGAGGACCTGCCGCACCGTCTCGGCGACGGACCGTCCCGTGGTGTCGAGGTGCAGTCCGCCCGGCGTCGACCGGGCCGCCGCGGCGAACTCGTCCGGCGTCCAGTCCCCGTACGCCCGCTTGTGCCGCGCGGCGTCGCGCGCGGCGAGGGTCGCGGCGTCCGGGATGAGCACGACGGCGTAGCACGGCCGGGTGCGCACGCGCGCCGTGAACCGCTCCAGGTCGGGCCCGAGCAGGATGTCCTGGACGACCGCGACCACGCCCGCCGCGGCGTAGGTGTCCGCGGCCTGCGCCGCGAGCTCCTGCCGCAGGTCGAGCTGGGCACGGGCCGCGGCCGACAGGGGCGGCGCCATGGACGCCTGCCCGCTCACGACGAACCGGCGGAACATGTCGCCGCGCACGTGCGCGGCCAGGGGGAACGTCCGGGCGAGCGCGTCGGCGACCGTCGACTTGCCCGAGGCCATCGCCCCGGTGACCACGAGGACGGGTGCCGGGCCGGCCTCGGGGGCGACGGCGTCGGGCAGGGACGGGGAGGGCATGGCGGGACGGTACGTCACGGCCGACCGCCCGGGCCACGGGATTCCCGGGACGGGGACGCGCAGGAGGCCCCGGTCCGTCGCCCGGACCGGGGCCTCCTCGCGGCGCCCGCGACAGGTGTCGCGCGCTTAGTGCACGACCGCCTTCTCGGCGCCCGCGCCCGTGAGCGACCGGACCTCCATCTCGGCGAACTTCTCCGGGTGCGGCTTCTCCTTGCTGAGCAGCGTCCCGAGGACCCCGAGCAGGAACGCGAGCGGGATGGAGATGATGCCCGGGTTGCTCAGCGGGAAGATCGCGAAGTCGATGTCCGTGTTCTTGATCATCGACAGGCTCGCGCCCGTCACCGGGTCGACCTTGCCGGACACGACGGGCGAGAACGCGATGAGCACGATGCACGAGATCAGCCCGCCGTACATGCTCCACAGCGCCCCGGACGTGTTGAACCGCTTCCAGAACAGCGAGTAGAGGATCGTCGGCAGGTTCGCGCTCGCCGCGACGGCGAACGCGAGCGCCACGAGGAACGCCACGTTCTGGCCCTGGGCGAAGATGCCGCCGAGGATCGCGAGGATCCCGATGACGACGACCGTGATGCGCGCGACCTTGACCTCGCCGTCGGGCTTCACCTCGCCCCGCTTGATGACGTTGGCGTAGATGTCGTGGGCGAAGCTCGCCGCCGCGGTGATCGTCAGGCCCGCCACGACGGCGAGGATCGTCGCGAACGCGACCGCGGAGATGAAGCCGAGCAGGATCTCCCCGCCGAGAGCGAACGCGAGCAGCGGCGCCGCCGAGTTCACGCCGCCTGGTGCCGCGCTGATCGTCTCCGGTCCCACGAGCGCCCCGGCGCCGTACCCGAGCACGAGCGTGAACAGGTAGAAGATGCCGATGAGCCAGATCGCCCACACGACCGAGCGGCGGGCCTCCTTGGCCGAGGGCACGGTGTAGAAGCGCATGAGCACGTGCGGCAGCCCGGCGGTGCCGAGCACGAGGGCGAGGGCGAGGGAGAGGAAGTCGAGCTTGGTCGTGCCGGTCGCGCCGTACTGCTTGCCGGGCTCGATGAGCGCCTCGCCGCCGACGCCCGCCCTGTCGATCGCGCCCTGGAGCAGGTCGGACAGGTTGAAGCCGAACGTGGCGAGCACCCACACCGTCATGACCGCGGCGCCCGCGATGAGCAGCACCGCCTTGATGATCTGCACCCACGTGGTGCCCTTCATGCCGCCGACCAGCACGTAGAGGATCATGAGCGCGCCCACGACCGCGACGACCACGCTCTGCCCCGCCGTCGAGGAGACGCCGAGCAGCAGGGCCACGAGCCCGCCGGCGCCCGCCATCTGGGCGAGCAGGTAGAAGAACACGACGGCCAGGGTCGCGAGCGCCGCCGCCATCCGCACGGGGCGCTGCTTGAGCCGGAACGACAGCACGTCGGCCATCGTGAACTTGCCCGTGTTGCGCAGCAGCTCGGCCACGAGCAGGAGCGCGACGAGCCACGCCACGAGGAACCCGATCGAGTAGAGGAAGCCGTCGTAGCCGTTGATCGCGATGGCGCCGCAGATCCCGAGGAAGCTCGCGGCGGAGAGGTAGTCGCCCGCGATGGCGGTGCCGTTCTGCGGGCCCGTGAACGAGCGCCCGCCCGCGTAGTAGTCGGCGGCGGACTTGTTCTGCCGCGACGCGCGCAGCACGATGACGAGCGTCACGGCGACGAAGACGCCGAAGATCGCGACGTTGACGACCGGGTTCCCGACGTCGGTGGCCTCCGCGGCCAGGAGGTGCGCGCTCACAGCTCGTCCTCCTCGATCTCCCGGCGCAGCGCGTCGGCCGCGGTGTCGAAGCGCTTGTTGGCCCAGCGCGCGTAGATCATGGTGATCGCGAACGTGGACACGAACTGGCCGAGGCCGAAGAGCAGCCCGACCGTGACGTTCCCCCACACCCGGATGCTCATGAAGTCGTGCGCGTAGTTCGCCAGCAGCACGTAGACGAAGTACCACACGAGGAACAGCGCGGTCATCGGGAACACGAAGTTCCGGAAGCGTCTGCGCAGGTCCTGGAACTCGGGCGAGCGTTGCACGCGCTGGTAGTCGGTCTCGTCGGCGGACCCCGGTCCGGGGGCGGCCGTCACGTCGGTCATGACGCCTCCGTTGGCTCATTCCGTGGACTGACAGAGAGCCCGCACCCCGCAGACGGCCACCTGTCGACGCGACCGCACGCGACGCTGCGTGCCCGGGGCGACGTTCTCCCCCGGCACAATGTGCCGTAGATCACTTCTGTCCGCAAGAACCCGGCACGGCCGGTCGCGACACGTCAGACGCGCACGTACTCCAGGTCGGTGATGACGCGGCCGGCGTTCTCGCCCTTGCGCTCGAACCCGGTGAGGACGCGGCCCTCGAAGCGCGGCGCCACGCCGCGCGGGCCGTGGACGTTGCGCAGCCCGGGCGCGGCGTCGAGCACGTCGAGCATCTGCTCCGCGTACTCGGCCCAGTCCGTGGCGAGCCGCAGCGTGCCGCCCGGCCGGGCGCCGTCGCCCGGAGCCCGCAGCACCCGCTCGGCGAGGGCCGCGAACGACGGCGCCACGAGTCGCCGCTTGTGGTGGCGGGACTTGTGCCACGGGTCGGGGAAGAAGATCCACAGCTCGTCGACGCTCCCCGCGGGCAGCGTCGTGGCCAGGAGCTCGGCTGCGTTCGCCTGGACCAGGCGCACGTTCGTGAGGTCGTGCTGGGACGCGCGCAGCACGGTCTGCGCGAGGCCCGGGGCGTACACCTCGACGGCGAGGAAGTCGGTGCCCGGCTCGCGCTCTGCCGCGGCCACCACGGCCTCGCCCTGGCCCGAGCCGATCTCGACGACGAGGCGCGCGTCGCGCCCGAACGTGCCCGCGACGTCCAGCACGAACTCCGGGTCGACCGACGTCCGCGCGACGTCGCGCGGCACGTCGACGACGTAGCGGTCCCGGTGGGCGTCCCACGCCCGCTGCTGGCGGGGCGCGAGGCGCCCGCTGCGTCGCACGAACGACACCGGCTGCGTGCGGTAGCGCGGGCGGTCGTCGAGGGTGTCGGGGGTCGGCTCGGGCATCGCACCAGGGTACGGGCGCCCCGCGCGAGGACCTACCGCGCGGGGCGCCCGAGGTCCGTCAGACGTACGCCGCGTACGCCGGCAGGTCGAGGACGCCGTTGCCCGACAGCCCGAGCACGATCACCTCGGGCTCGGTCGCGGCGCGCGCGTGCGCGATCGCGGCCGCCACGGCGTGCGTCGACTCGGGCGCCGGGATGATGCCCTCGCTGCGCGCGAACAGCGTGCCCGCGACGAACGCCTCGTCCTGCTCGACGGCGACCGCGTCCATGAGCCCGAGGTTCACCGCGTGCGACACCATCGGCGACATGCCGTGGTACCGCAGGCCGCCCGCGTGGATCGCCGGCGGGACGAAGTCCTTGCCGAGCGTGTGCATCTTGAGCAGCGGCGTGAGGCCCGCGACGTCGCCGAAGTCGTAGCGGTACTCCCCCTGGGTCAGCGACGGGCACGCGGCCGGCTCGCACGCGACGAGCCGCGTCGTCGTGCCCTCGCGCAGGTTGCGGCCCAGGAACGGGAACGTCAGGCCCGCGAGGTTCGACCCGCCGCCCGCGCACCCGAACACGACGTCGGGCGCCCCCTCGCCCGCCTCGTCGAGCTGGACGAGGGCCTCCTGGCCGATGACGCTCTGGTGCAGCATGACGTGGTTGAGCACGCTGCCCAGCGCGTAGTGCGCCGCGGGGTCCTTCGCCGCCGTCTCCACGGCCTCGCTGATCGCCATGCCGAGCGACCCCGTCGTGCCCGGGTCGGCGGCGAGCATCGCGCGGCCCGCCTCGGTGAGGTCCGACGGCGACGGGTGGCAGATCCCGCCGTAGACCTCCATCTGCGCCCGGCGGTACGGCTTCGAGTCGAACGACGCGCGCACCTGCCACACCTCGACGTCGAGCCCGAGCAGCGCGCCCGCGAACGACAGCGACGCGCCCCACTGGCCCGCGCCGGTCTCGGTCGTGAGCTTCGTCGTGCCCTCGAGCGCGTTGTAGTACGCCTGAGCGACGGCGGTGTTCGGCTTGTGCGAGCCGACCGGGCTCACGCCCTCGTACTTGTAGTAGATCCGGGCCGGGGTGCCCAGGGCCCGCTCGAGGCGCCGCGCGCGCACGAGCGGCGACGGCCGCCACAGGGCGTAGATCTCGCGGACCGTCTGCGGGATCTCGACGTAGCGCTCCGTCGTCACCTCCTGCTGGACGAGCGCGAGCGGGAACAGCGGCGCGAGGTCGTCGGGCGTGAGCGGCTCGCGCGTGCCGGGGTGCAGGTGCGGCGGCACGGGCTCGGGCAGGTCCGCGGCGAGGTTGTACCAGTGCGTCGGGACGGTCGAGGGCACCTCCGCTCCGGTCGGCTCGAGGGACCGGACGGGGACGGGAGACTGCTGTGTCGTCATTCTGGGCTCCAGCTCGGGGGTACTCGTGGGGTACTCGGGAGGTACAGGCCGCTGGGCCGACGACGCGTGCACCGGGGTCCGCCGAGGCCGCCCACGTCGTCGGGGCACGGCCGGATGAGGTCACCGGCCGTCAGGCGGCCGGCCACCAGGGGGTCACGGACGGGTGCGTCACGACGCCGACCCTACCCCGGCGCGCGGGGTCGGGACACCGCCCGCGGAGGCTGCGGGACGGAGGACCACCGGCACCGGACCCGGGACGATCGGCTCTCGCGCGCGCCGGGAGCCGGACGGTGGGATGGGACCAGGACGCCGGACGACGGCAGTGCCGGCGCGGACGGAAGGAGCCGTCATGGTCAGCAACCACGTACCAGGAAGGTTCGAGGGCCGCACCGCGATCGTCACCGGCGCGGGCGCCGGGATCGGGCGCGCGACCGTCGAGCGGCTGCTCGCGGAGGGCGCGCGCGTCGTCGCGACGGACGTCCGGGAGGACCGGCTGGACAAGCTCGTCGCGGACGTCGGGACCGACGCCCTCGTGACGGTCGCGGGCGACGTGAGCGCGCAGACCACCGTGGACGCGGTGGTCGCGGCGGCGGACGGCCGCGTGGACGCGCTCGCCAACGTCGCGGGCATCATGGACGGCTTCCTGCCGACCGCTGAGGTCGACGACTCGACCTGGGACCTCGTCCTGGCCGTCAACGTCACGGCCGTCATGCGGCTCACGCGCGCGGTGCTGCCCCTCATGCTCGACGCCGGCAAGGGGTCGATCGTCAACGTCGGGTCCGAGGCGGGCTCGCGCGCGTCGGCCTCGGGCACCGCGTACGCGACGTCGAAGCACGCGATCGTCGGCTTCACGAAGAGCACGGCGTTCTTCTACACCCCGCAGGGCGTGCGGGCGAACGTCGTCGCGCCGGGCGCCGTCGCGACGAGCATCGAGGCGCCGTTCCGCTCGCCGTACGCCGGCGAGCGGCTCGGGCCGATCATGGCGACGACCGTCCCGCCCGCCGCGAGCGCCGACGAGCTCGCCGCGGCGATCACGTGGCTGCTGTCGGACGACTCGGCGAACGTCTCCGGCGCCGTCCTGCACAGCGACGGCGGGTGGGCCGCCGTCTGACCAGGACGGCTCCCGCGCCGAGGACGGAGACGTGGCCCCCCCGCGCGGGCGCGGGGGGGGCCCCGCTCACCGCGACGCCACGCGCGTCACCGGGTCGCCCCGGTCACCCGCGCGGCGCACGGGTCAGCCGCACGCCAGCGCGTCGAACGCGACGTCGCCCGCGAACGTGCGGCCGTCGCCGGTCGCGGCCACGTGCGCGCTGCCCGCCGCGACCTGCGCCGAGCGGACCGCGAACGCCTGGTACGCCGACGCGCCCGGCTGCACGCCCGTCACGGTGCGCTCGCCGTACGGCGTGCTCAGCGTGACGTCGACCGGCACGGTGTCGGCGTTCAGGGCCCGGACCGCGACGTACGCCGTGCCCGCCATGCACTGGCTGCGCGCCGTCGTCGCGACGACGAGCCCGTCCTCGCCGGGCGCCGTCGTGAACGTGCTCACCGGCGAGACGGAGGTGCCGCCGCCCGCGCTCGTCGCCGTGACGGTCCACGCGTGGAGGGCGCCGGGCTCGAGCCCGTCCCACGTGACCGTGGCGACCTCGCCCGACGGCACGGTCACGCGGCCGATCTCCTGCGCCGGGGCGTAGAGCGACACGGAGTCCGTCACGAGGCTCGTCACGCGCGAGGTGAGGTCCACGGGGACCGTGAAGTCGTCCTCGCGGCCGTCGTAGCGCAGCTCGTCGTCGTACTCGGTGGCCCCGAAGTTCGCGAGCCACGGCGAGTACGTGTCGACGATCATCTCCGAGCGGTCGACGTCGAACTGCAGCAGGCGCAGGAAGCTCGCGCCGAGGCGCAGGCCCTGGTCGGGCGCGTACCCGCCGATCTCGGTGAGCCCCGCCTCCTCGGCGGTGACCTCGTAGAACTGGTAGTCCGCGAGCAGCTCGACGACGCCGCTGCCCGGCGTGCCGACGTCCTGGCGCACGTTGATGCCGACGCCGTGACGGTGTCCCGCGAGGACGAGGAACACGTTCGGGTTGGGCTCGACGACCTTGGCGTGCACGAGGCGGCCGTCGGGCGTCGAGATCTCGGAGTCGCGCCCGTCGGGGTTCGTGCTGGGCACGAGGTAGTCGTGCGTGAGGACGACGGCGTTGCGGTCGGGGAACTGCTTGAGCACGCCGTCCGCCCAGGCCGCCTCCTCGTCCGTCACGCCGTACGACAGGTACACCGCGACGAAGTCGAGCCCGCCCGCGCTGAACAGGTCGTAGTGGTTCTGGTTGTCGCCGTCACGCCACGGCCCGCCGTAGGAGGCGTCCTCCCAGCCCGCGGACAGGGCCTCGTACCGCTCGGGCCCGTAGAACTCGTTGAACAGCGCCCCGGGCCCGTTGTCCTGGCCCGTGAGGTTGTCGTGGTTGCCGGCGAGGACGCCGTTGGGGATGTTCGCGTCGTCGAGGATCTTCTGCGCGGACGACGAGAACTCGTACTCGCCGCGGACCTGGGCCGCCATCGCGTCGTCGGCCGGGAGGCGCGTGTAGTTCTCGTTCACGTCGCCCGTGTGGCCGACGTACGCGATGCCCCGCTCCTCGGCGTTGTCCACGACCCACTGCGTGAGGTCCGTGTAGGCCTTCGCCCACACGGCACGCTCCTCGGCCGTCTCCTGCTCGACCGCGCCCTCGGACAGGTACTGCGTGTCGGTGAAGTGCACGAGCGAGAAGTCGTAGTCCTCGCGCGGCGCGAAGTCGGTCTCGTCGCGCGATCCGCCCGCCGCGATGTCGTCGGCGAACGGGTCCGTGCCCGTCACGAGCACGTGCACCGTCCCGTCGACGGCGGCGCCGCCGCGGAGCACGGCGCTCAGGGCTGTCGTGCCCTCGGCGGCACCGCGCGCGGACGCGAGCGGCTCCCACCGCTCCCCGTCCCACACGTGCAGCGTCGCGAGGCGCTGCGGGTCGACGACGCCCTCCCAGCGGGCGACCTGCCCGGCCGTGTCGCCGTCGGCGGGCAGCTCGAAGCGCTGGTAGGTGACGTCGCGGCTCTGCGGGGAGTCGAGCGTCAGGTCGTCGCCGGGTGCGAGCGCGTCCGCGGCGGCAGGCTGCTCGCCCGCGACGGGCAGCGTGGTCGGGATCTCGGCCGACTCGCCCTGCGCGACGAGCGCGGGGGCGGTGACGTCGGCGCGGGAGAACGTCGCGGTGACGTCGCCGCCGCCGGGAGCCGTCACGCGCGCCGACAGGTCGACGCTCCCGGTCACGTCGCGGGTGCCGTGCGCCGGGGCCAGGTCGGTCGGGACGTCGGGCACGCCGAGGCTCGTGAACGCGATCTCGTGGGTGCTCGCGTTGCCGAGCACGTCCGTCGCCGCGACGACGAGCGTGTGCTCGCCCGGGGCGAGGCCGGGGCCGACGGGCGCGCCGAGCGGGAGCGGCTCGCCGTCGAGCGTGACGTCGGGGCCGGACAGGACGCCCGAGGCGTCCTCGAGCTCGACGGCGAGGCTCGTCGCCGTGGCGAGCGCGGCACCCGCGGCGGGCGTGCTCGAGACGACCGCGGGACCGGTGTTGTCGGTCGTGACGGTCCGGCGCGCGACCGCGCCGGCGGCCGTCGCCGACGTGATCGTGTGCTGGCCGTCGGCGAGCGTCGTCGTGTCGACGTCGGCGCGCAGGCCGGTCGCGGGCGCGTCGGCGTCCCGCACGACGTCGAAGACGAGGTCGACCTCGCGCGGCTTCGTCGTGCTCGTGCCGCAGTCGCCGTCGCCCAACGAGTAGGACGGCGCGATGCCCACGCCCGTCGCCTTGCCGTCGGTCACGTCGAGACCGATGCCGGAGATCGCGAAGTCGTCGCGGTTGTCCCCGCACGACGTCGGGTAGGTGCCGGTCACGAAGCGGACGGTGTTGCGCCCGGGCAGGAGGAACGCGTTCGGGACGTCGATCCGCACCGTCTCGCTCACGTAGTCGCGGTCGACCAGGTCGATGCGCTGTCCGTTGACGAGCAGGTGGTTGGTGTAGCGGGCCTCGATCGAGTTGGAGCCCACGGTGAAGACGAACCGGGACGAGCCGGCGCCGAGCGTCGCGACGGTGGTCAGCGGGTCGCCGTCCAGCTCGATGCCCACGGGCGCGTCGCCACCGGCCGGCGGCGTCGCGAGGAGGCTCTGCGGCCCGTGCAGCAGCGCGCCGTCGGCGGGGACGACGACGGGGGCGCCCGGAGCGCCGTTGTTCACGGTGACCGCGCTCGACGCGGACGCGCCGGAGGCGGTCGTCGCGGTGAGCGTGTGGGCGCCGTTGTCCAGCGTCGTCGTGTCGAGGTCCGCGGCGAGGCCCGTGGTGGCCGCCGGGTCCTGCACGAGGTCGAACGTGAGGTCCGCCGAGAGCACCCGCGAGGTGTTGGTCCCGCACGACCCGTCGCCGAACGCGTAGGAGAAGCTGTTGGCCGACCCGTCGGCGGCCTCTCCCAGGAGCTCGAGCGACACGTCCGTGAGGTCGTAGTCGTCGTAGTTCGACCCGCAGGACGTCGTGACCGCGCCGACGACGAACCGCACCGTGTTCTCGCCCTGCGCGAGCCACTGCGCCGGCACGTCGAGGGCGACGCGCTCGGACACCATGTCGCGGTCGAGCTCGAGGCGCTCGCCGTTGACCAGCACGTAGCTGCCGTAGCGCCTCTCGATCGAGTTGCTGCCGACGTCGAACAGCAGGCGCGCCGTCGCGGGGGTCGCCGCGGCGTCGAGCGCCGTGCCGTCCACCGCGAGCGCGGTGACGGGGTCGCCCGCACGCACCGGGTCGGCCGCGACACGGACGGTGCCGTCGAGGAAGGTGCCGGCCGTCGGGCTCAGCACCGGCCGCGTCTCCGCGGCGGTCCCGGCGGTGCTGCCGGCAGCGGTCCGGGCGGCGCCGGTGACCGGGTCCGTCGCAGCGGCGGCGCCGGGCGCGAGCAGGCCGGCGACGAGCGCGGTCCCGAGCACCCCGGCGACCGCGCCGCGGCGCCGCACGCTGGCGGCGGTCCGTCTCTCGGTCCGTCTCGAAGTCCTGTGCGTGGGCACGGACGTGTCCATCGTGGTTCCCTTCCGTGGCGAGCTGGTCGACGGGCGACGTTGCCGAACGGCGACGGCGCCCGGACCGGACCCTTCCCGGCGCGGGTGAACACGAGGTCGGCGCGGAGCGAACTCCGGCGAAACGGACGGCGACGGTTGCTGCGGGCGACCAGCAGGAACGACGAAGGCCGCCCACCCGGGAGGGTGGACGGCCTGGTCAGGAAGGGTGCGCCATCAGGGACTCGAACCCCGAACCCGCTGATTAAGAGTCAGCTGCTCTGCCAATTGAGCTAATGGCGCGCGAGAGGGAACACTACCAGCGGCCGCGGGTCGTCCTGCACGAGGAGTTCCGCTCCCGCCGCCCCGGTCCCTCGACCGGCACGGCTCAGGCCGCCCGCGTACGGACGGCCCGATCGGTGGTGGTGCGCCATCAGGGACTCGAACCCCGAACCCGCTGATTAAGAGTCAGCTGCTCTGCCAATTGAGCTAATGGCGCGCGAGAGAAAACACTAGCAGCCGCGGGCGCGCCGGGAAAATCCGTTCCGCCCGCCCCCGTGTGACGTCGGCGACACCGCCCGACGCCCCGACCACGCGGCGGGGCCCACGGCCCGGTTCAGAGGTACAGGCCCGTCGGGCCGTCCTCCTCGACCTCCTGGGACACGGCGTGCACGTCGCGCTCGCGCAGCAGCACGAGGTCCCGGCCCCCGAGCTCGACCTCCGCGCGGTCGTCCGGGTCGAACAGGACGCGGTCGCCCACGGCCACCTGACGCACGTGCTCACCAGCGGCGACGACGACGGCCCACGCCAGGCGCTTCGGGCCCACGGCCGTCGCGGGGATGACGAGGCCCGCCGAGCTCTGGCGCTCGCTCGCGTCGACCTCCGGGTCGACGAGGAGCCGGTCGTGCAGCATCCGGATCGGGAGGTCACGGGCCGCCGGCCGGGCCGAGGACGGGCGGGTCGAGGACGCGGAGGGGGCGGACGTCGTCTTGCTCACAGCCACAACGCTACCGGTGCCACGACGCCTCACCTACGCTCGAGCCCACACCCTGGCCGGACCGAAGGAGATCCATGTCCACGCGCCTCACCGTCGGCGACACCGCTCCCGACTTCACCCTGCCCGCCGCCGACGGCAGCACCGTCACGCTCTCCGACCTGCGCGGCAAGCACGTCGTCGTCTACTTCTACCCGGCCGCCGGCACCCCCGGCTGCACGACCGAGGCCTGCGACTTCCGCGACAACCTCGCCTCGCTCCAGGGCGCCGGGTACTCGGTCGTCGGCGTCTCCCCCGACCCGGTCGAGAAGATCGCGGCCTTCGTCGAGGCCGAGCACCTCACGTTCCCGCTCGTCTCCGACGTCGACAAGACCGTCCTCGAGGCGTACGGCGCGTGGGGCGAGAAGAAGCTCTACGGCAAGACCGTCGTCGGCGTCATCCGCTCGACGGTCGTCGTCGACCCGGAGGGCACGGTCGAGCTCGCGCAGTACAACGTCAAGGCGACGGGCCACGTCGCCAAGCTGCGCCGCGACCTGGGCATCGACCCGAAGTAGCCCCTGCGGCGCGAGCGCTGCGTCCCCGCACGAGCGCGGCGCCCCGGACGCCTCGACCGACCGGGGACGCAGCGCTCGCGCCGTAGACTGACCACCGCGCGCGAGTGGCGTAACTGGCAGCCGCGCCAGGTTTAGGTCCTGGTGTCCTCGGACGTGCGGGTTCGAGTCCCGCCTCGCGCACCCTGAGCGACACCCTGTCTTTCACCCGCCCGTTAACTGGACGCCCGTCCAGTTGGGCGCCTAGCCTGACGTCAGAGCCGGTGTCCGCACCATTGCCCCCTGCCGGTGCGGGCACCGGCTTCTTCCGTCGAGGCGCATCCTGCGCGCGCACGACGGCCTCTGACCGAGACGCGAACGGCCCGGCACCTCGAGGTGCCGGGCCGTACGTGTACGCGGGGCCGGGGTCAGGCGTCCTTTGCCGGGGTGCCGTCGTTCGCCGCGGCGATCTGGCGCCGCACGTCCTCCATGTCGAGGCCCTTCACGGCGTCCACGACCTGCTTGAGCGCGGGGGCGGGGAGCGCGCCGGGCTGGGAGAAGACGAGGATGCCCTCGCGGAAGGCCATGAGCGTCGGGATCGACGTGATGTTCGCCGCCGCGGCCAGGCCGCGCTCGGCCTCGGTGTCGATCTTGCCGTGCACGACGTCCGGGTTCTCCTCCGACGACGCCTCGAACACGGGCGCGAACATCTTGCACGGTCCGCACCAGTCGGCCCAGAAGTCGACGAGGACGATGTCGTTCTCCGTGATCGTCTGCTCGAAGGTGGACTCGGTGAGCGTCTGCGTGGCCATGGATGATCCTCCTGGGACGGTGGGGGGTGTCTGCCTCGTAGAGCAACGATCCTGCCCCACGTATTCCCCTCGCCTACCCGGCGCGGCACGCGCCCGGGCCGCCCCGCGCCCGACCAGCCTCTACGCTGCCCCTGTGACGAACGCCACCGCCTCCCCCCGGCTCTCGCGCAGGACGATCGCCGGCTACGCCGCCGGCTCCGTGGGCACCGGGGGCTTCGGCACCCTGCCCGGGCTCGTGCTGCTCGTGTACCTGACCGACGCGCTCGCGGTGCCCGCCGCGGTCGCGGGGCTCATCGTCACCGGCGCGAAGGTCTGGGACGTCGTCATCGACCCGTTCATCGGGTACGGCTCCGACCGCGACCTCGCCCGCACCGGCTCGCGCCGGCGCTTCATGACGATCGGCGCCCTCACGCTGCCCGTCTTCTTCGCGCTGACGTTCGCCGTCCCCGCCGCGGCCGGGCCCACCGCGGCGGCGATCTGGGTGCTCGTCGCGTTCCTCCTCGCCGCGACGGCGTTCTCGCTCTTCCAGGTCCCGTACATCGCCCTGCCGGCCGAGCTCGACCCCACCTACGACGGCCGCACGCGGCTGCTCGCGTGGCGCGTCGCGGCGCTCGCGTTCGCGATCCTGCTGTTCGGCGCGGGGGGCCCCGCGCTGCGCGGTGGCGGCGACTCGACCTCGGGCTACCTCGTCATGGGCGTCGTGTCCGGCGTGGTCATCGGCGCGGGCATGCTCGTCGCCACCCGCGTCGCCCCCCGGACCGGCCGCTCGGGCACGACAGGTGGCTCGGCGCCGGTCGCGGGCACGACGCCGCTCGGCCCCGCCGCGTCGACGTCCGCCTCGCGCGCGTGGACCCTCGCGGTCCGCGAGGCGTTCGACGCGCTGCGCCGCTCGCGGCCGTTCCGCACGCTGCTCGCGGCGTTCTTCCTCCAGGCGGTCGCCACCGGCCTCATGCTCGCGGGCGCGGCGTACGTCGCCCGCTACGTGCTGCACGACGAGGCCGCGGTGAGCTACCTCTTCGCCGCCCTCATCGCCCCTGCCCTGCTCTGCATGCCCCTGTGGACCCGGCTCGCGCGCCGGGACGGGAAGGAGCGCGGCTTCGTCGTGGCCACGGTGCTCTTCGCCGTCGCCGCGCTCGGGATGATCCCGCTCCTGTGGGCGCCCGGCGCGTGGGTGTACGTCCCGACGGCGCTCGCCGGGATCGCCTACGCGGGCATGCAGGCGCTCCCGCTCGCGATGCTCCCGGACGTCATCGCCCACGACGCGCGCACGCACGGCGAGGGACGCGGCGGGGCGTTCAGCGGCGTCTGGACGGCGGGCGAGACCACGGGCATGGCGCTCGGCGCCGCGGTGCTCTCGCTCGTCCTCGGCATCACGGGCTACGTGTCGACGCGCGCCGGGGAGACCGTGACGCAGCCGACCGCGGCGGTCGACGGCATCGCCCTGTCGTTCTCGGTCGTCCCCGCGGTCCTCGTGCTGGCAAGCCTCGTACCGCTCGTACGGTACGGTCTGCGCAGGGGGGACATCGACGACACAGCACCGGAGCTGCCGCGTGACCACGCCGCCACCGACCGAGCGCACGACTGACCCCTCCACGAAGCACCCCGGCGCCGCGCCGGGCGACGTCCCCCTGCGCACGGACGGGATCCTGGACCGGCTCGCCGCGCTCCGCGCCGCCGACGCCCCCACGCACGGGGGCCGCGTCCTGTCCTACGTCTACGACCCCGGCCTCGCCGAGCTCGACGAGCTCGCCGCCGCGGCGGCCCGCGCGGTCCAGCCCGTCAACGGACTCGACCCGACGACGTTCACGTCGGTCGCCGTCATGGAGTCCGAGCTGGTCGCCTTCGCCCGGACCATGCTCCGCGGGCCCGCCACCGGGCCCGACGCCGTCGTGGGCTCGGTGACCTCCGGCGGGACCGAGAGCTGCCTCCTCGCGGTGAAGATCGCCCGCGACGCCGCCCGCGCGGCCCGGCCCGACGTGCGCCCGCGCGTCGTCGCCCCGGTGAGCGTGCACGCGGCGTTCCGCAAGGCCGCGCAGTACCTCGAGGTCGACCTCACGCTCGTGCCGGTCGACCCCGCGACCGGGACCCTCGCGGCCGCCGACCTCGTCGCGGCGCTCGACGGCGGGACCGACGGCGCCGAGGTCGCGCTGGTCGTCGTGTCCGCGCCGTCGTACCCGCACGGCGTCGTCGACCCGGTGGCCGAGGTCGCCGCCGCGGCCGCCGCGCGCGGCGTGCCGGTGCACGTGGACGCGTGCGTCGGCGGGTGGGTCCTGCCGTTCTGGGAGGGCGCGGGCGGTGCGCCGGTGCCCGCGTTCGACTTCTCCGTGCCGGGCGTGACGAGCATCTCCGCCGACGTGCACAAGTACGGCTACGCGCCCAAGGGCACGTCGGTCCTGCTCGTGCGCGGGCGCGACCGCCAGCGCCGTCAGTTCTTCGCGACGACGAGCTGGCCCGGCTACCCGGTGGTCAACCCGACGACGTCCGGCTCGCGCTCGGCGGCGCCGCTCGCGGCGGCGTGGGCCGTGAGCCAGGCCCTCGGCACGGCCGGGTACACGGCCCTCACCGCGCGGTGCGTGCGCGCGACCCGGGCCCTGCACGAGGCGATCGACGGGATCGACGGGCTGCGCGTCGTCGGGCGCCCCACCGGTCCCCTGATCGCGGTGGCCTGCGACGAGACGGTGCCGCCGGCGCGGCAGGTCGACCCGCACCTGTGGGCCGACGCCGTCCGGTCGCTCGGCTGGGTCCTCCAGCCCCAGCCGGGGCTCGCGCAGGACGACGGGACCCACCTGCCGCACACGACCCACCTCACGGTCACCCCCGTGACGGAGGCCGGTCTCGGTGGCCTCGGCGCGGCCCTCGTCCAGGGTGCGGACGCCGTACGCGGCGAGCCGCGTCCCGACGTGAGCGCCGTGCTCGGCGCGCTCGCGGGGGCGTTCGGCCCGGGCGCCGACGGCGCTGCGCCGGAGCCCACCGCCGACGCCGTCTGGGAGGCGCTGCTCGCGGCCCTCGCCGCGGACGGCGGCGAGCGCGGCGGGACGGCCCGCTCCGTCCTGCCCGACCGGCTCGCGCCGCTCATGGCCGTCATGGAGGTGCTGCCCGCGGCGGTGGCGGAACGGGCGCTCGTCGAGATCGTCGCGCGGGTCGCCGAGCCGCCCGCCGGTCCCGGCGCGCCGTGAGCGGACTCGCCCCGGCGCACCGCACGGGGTAGAACAGTCGCGTGACCGACACCGCCGACTTCGTGCCCGACGACTTCTCCCACGAGAACCCGCAGCCTGCGGGCTGGCTCAGCCCGGAGGAGATCGCGGTCGCGCGCGCGCAGCTCCCGCTCGTCTACGTGGACGCCGTCCCGGTGCGGGTCGACGACTCCGGCGACGTCGTCGCGGTCGGGCTCCTGCTGCGCGTCACGCCCGAGGGCATGATGACGCGTGCCCTGGTCTCCGGCCGCGTGATGTTCCACGAGCGCATCCGCGACGCCCTGCTGCGGCACATCGAGAAGGACCTCGGCCCGGTCGCGCTCCCGCAGGTCCCCGCGTCGCCGCAGCCGTTCACGGTGGCCGAGTACTTCCCGACCCCCGGCATCACCTCCTACCACGACCCGCGCCAGCACGCGGTGTCGCTCGCGTACGTCGTGCCGGTGACGGGCGACTGCCGCCCGCAGCAGAACGCGCTCGAGCTCGCGTGGCTCACGCCCGAGCAGGCGTGCAGCGACGAGGTGCAGCTCGAGATGCGCGGCGGCCAGGGGGTGCTGCTGCGCCAGGCGATGGCGTACGTCGGCCGCCTGCCGTGACGGGCGCGCCGCGCGTCCCGGCGGCCGGACGACGGATCGCCGTCGCGCGGGTGCTCCACGCGCTCGTGGCGCTCGCCGCGCTCGCGGGCGTCGCCATGGAGCTCGTCATCGCGCTCGTCGACGGGCCCGGCACGGCCCCGAGCCAGGCGGAGCGTCTCGTGCGCCTGTTCTCCTACTTCACGATCCAGTCGAACCTGCTCGTCGGCGTCGTCTCGGTCCTCCTCGCGGTGCGGCCCGAGCGCGACGGCCCGGTGCTCCGCGTCGCACACCTCGACGCGCTGCTCTGCATCGCCGTGACCGGCATCGTCTACAACACCGTCCTGCGCGGTCTCGCCGAGCTGAGCGCCGCCGGCCAGGTCTCGAACCTGCTCCTGCACCTGCTCGCGCCCGTGCTCGCCGTCGCCGCGTGGCTCGTGGTCGGGCCGCGTCCCCGGGTGGACGCCGCGACGGTGTGGTGGTCCGTCGTCTACCCCCTCGCGTGGATCGCGTACACGTTCCTCCGCGGCGCGGTCGTCGGCTGGTACCCGTACCCGTTCCTCGACGTGGGCGAGCTCGGCCTGGTCCGGGCGCTGGTCAACACGGCGGTCGTCGCGGTCGTCTTCCTCGCGCTGGCGTGGCTCGTGCGCCTCGTCGACGCGCGGCTGCGCCCGGCCCCCTGACGCCTCGCCCACCGGGCGGCGGTGAGCCCGGGACCAACGGCCCCCACGCTCCGTCCGCTCGACCCTGGGCCGGGCGTGGCGTCGCCCGGAGGCTGGAGGGAGGGGACCCGTCCGGTCCGGACGGGCGTTCGACGAAGGGGCGCGCCATGGATGCCGCAGTGGTCTACGAGTCGATGTACGGGAACAGCGAGCGGGTCGCGCAGGCCGTCGCCGAGGGGCTGAGCGAGACGGTCCGCGTGATGGTGGTCGACGTGACCGACCCCGCCGCGAGCCCCGAGGCGCTCCGGCACATGGGCCTCGTGGTCGCCGGAGGCCCGACCCACGCGTTCGGCATGACCCGTCCCGCGACCCGCGCCGAGGCCGTGCAGCGCGCGAGCGGCGACGTGTCCGACCGCGCGACGGGACTGCGCGAGTGGGTCGAGGCCGTCCCGCGCCAGGGCGAGACGCGTCTGGCCGCGACGTTCGACACGCGCGTCACCAAGGTCAAGCCCCTGCCCGGCTCCGCCGCGCGCGGCGCGGCCAAGGTGCTGCGCCGGGCCGGCTTCCGCCTGGTCGCTCCCCCGGCGTCGTTCTACGTCGGGGACGTCGAGGGGCCGCTCGACGACGGCGAGCTGGACCGCGCCCGGGCGTGGGGCCGCGCGCTGGGCAAGGTGCTCGTGCCCGCGGCGAGCCCCGCCGAGGGTCGCTGAGCGACCACCCGGCGGTCGGTGCGGACCGCGGGTCGGTGCCGTCCCGGATCCGTGCCGTCGCAGGTCGGTGCCGTCGCAGGTCGTTCCGGTCGCTCGGCCGGGGTCAGCCCGCGAGCTCGAGCCGCGGCCAGTCGTCGAGGTCCTCGCGCATCCGCCGGTCGTGCGTCGCGACGACCACGGCCGCGGGCGTGACCCGCAGCGCCTGCGTGAGCTCGTCGACGAGGTCGATCGAGAGGTGGTTGGTCGGCTCGTCGAGGATCAGCACGTGCGGCGCGGCCAGCAGCGCGCGGGCGAGGTCGAACCGGCGCCGCTGCCCCGCGGACAGCTTGCGCAGCGGACGCTCCAGGTCCTCCTCGGTCAGCAGGCCGAGGAACGCGACCGGCACGAGGTGGTCCGGGTCCAGCCGGTTCGTGTCGAGGAGCTCGAGGGCCTCGCGCGCGTACTCGTCGAACCCGGTGCGGTCCTCCGCCTCCGGGGGCAGCGCGGGACCCTCCTGCGCCACGACCCCGAGCCGCGCGCCGTCCACGACCGACCGCGCACCCCGGTCGAGCGCGACCAGCCCGGCGAGCGCCGCGAGGAACGTCGACTTGCCGCTCCCGTTGGGCCCCGTGACGAGCAGGCGCCCCGACGGCGGGAGCGCGACGCGCGTGCCGGGCAGGTCGAGGCGCGGGTCGGCGTCGGGCCCGACGCGCGGGCTGCGCAGCTCGAGCACCGGGTCGCCCGGGTCCCAGCCGGGCGACATCGCGGGCAGCTCGGGAAAGACGAGCTGGAGCGGCGGCACCGGGACCTCGACGGCCTCGGCCTCGAGCTGCTGGAGGCGCCGGTCCGCGGCCTTGACGTGGATGCGGGCCCGCGTCGCGCGACGGTGCTTCTGGCTGCCCTTGGGCGGGCGCCACTCGTCGGACAGCCCCTCGTACGAGGCGTCGAGCACCGCGGCGAGCTTCTCCGCGCGCTTCTGCTCCGCCCGGAACCGCTGACGCCAGCGGTGCAACGCCTGGTTCTTGGCGAACCGGTAGGACAGGTAGCCCGGCTGCCCGTAGAGCACCGGCTTCCCGTCCATGGCCGGGTCGAGGTCGAGGATCTCGGTCGCGACGTCGTCGAGGAGCTGCCGGTCGTGCGTGACCATGACCGCTCCCCCGCGCCACGCGACGAGCTCGCCCGTGAGGAAGTCGATGCCGCCCGCGTCGAGGTGGTTGGTGGGCTCGTCGAGGAGCAGCAGGTCGGCGCGCTCGGCGAGCCGGCACGCGAGCCGCACGCGGTAGCGCTCGCCGACGGACAGCGTCGCGAGCTCCCGGTCCCGGTCCCGGCACGCGCCGAGCCGCGACAGCGCGACGTCGACGCGCCGGTCTGCGTCCCACACCGCGAGGTGCTCTGCCCGCGCGAGGATCTCCGTGAGCTCGGCGAGGTCGCCGGCCTCGTGGTCGAAGTCGCGGGCCGCCGCCTCGAGCTCCGCGGCGACCGCGCGCAGCCCGCTCAGCGTCGCGGCGACGAGCGTGCCGACCGTCTGGCCCGGCGCGATCGCGAGCTCCTGCTCGACGAGCGCGAGCGAGCCCGCGCGGCGGACCTCGCCGCGGCTCGGCGCGAGGTCCCCCGAGAGCACGTGCAGCAGCGTCGACTTGCCCGTGCCGTTCTCCCCCACGACGCCGAGCCGGGTCCCCGCCGCGACGCGCACCCCGACGCCGTCGAGGACGGGTCGTCCGGGGTAGGCGAAGGCGAGGTCGTCGGCGGCAAGATGCACGGGGACTACCTTATGGTCCGCGAGATCGACCCCTGCGGCGCGAGGTCGACCTTCCGAGGGTCGATCTCGACCGTACGGGCCGATCTCGCGAGCGGGGTACGGTCGAGCCCATGAGCACCGCGCCCTCCGGACCGGCCCACCCGAGCGTCCCGTCCCCCACCGCCGACGCCCCCGGGACGACGCCGACGCCCCCCGCGGGCCGGACGACGGCCGGGGTCGTGACGCTCGCCGTCGTGCTCGACGTCGTGAGCGTCCTCGTCTTCGCCGCCGGCGGCCGCGCGACCCACTCCGCGGACAGCCCCCTCACCGCCGTCGCAGGCATCGCGTGGCCGTTCCTCGCCGGCCTCGCGGTCGCGTGGGTCGTGCTGCGCGCGTGGCGACGCCCGCTCGTGCCCTGGCCCGTCGGCGTCGGTGCGTGGGCGCTGACCTGGGCCGTCGGCATGGCGCTGCGGGCCGCGACGGGCGAGGGCCTCGCCGTGCCGTTCCTCGTCGTCTCCGCGCTGTTCCTGCTCGCGACGCTCGTCGGATGGCGCCTCGTCGCCACGCTCGTCACGCGCCTCCGCGCCGCCCGCGCCCCGAGGTAGCGGCGTGGTCGCCCGAGGGAGAGGCGTGCCCTGCGACCAGGCCTCTACCTCGCCGGATCGGGCCCCTGCCTCGACGAGAGCACGGTCACGATCTCGGGGGCGAGCGCGCGGAACGCCTTGCCCCGGTGGCTGACGGCGTTCTTCTCCGCCGGGCTGAGCTCGGCCGCGGAGCGGGCCGTCCCTGCGCCGGGCTGCTCGTCCGGCAGGAGGATCGGGTCGTAGCCGAACCCGTTCGCGCCGCGCGGCGCGGTGAGCAAGGTCCCGCGCATCTCCCCTGTCCGCACGACCTCGGTGCCGTCGGGCGTGACGAGCGCCGCCGCGCACACGAAGCCCGCGGCCCGGTGCTCCGCGGGCACGTCGCCGAGCTGGGCGAGCAGGAGCTCGAGGTTCGCGACGTCGTCGCCGTGCCGCCCGGCCCAGCGCGCCGAGAAGATCCCCGGGGCGCCGCCGAGCACGTCGACGGCGAGGCCCGAGTCGTCCGCGACCGCGGGCAGCCCCGTCGCCGCGACGAGCGCGCGCGCCTTGATGAGCGCGTTCTCCGCGAACGTCACGCCGTCCTCGACCGGCTCGGGCGCGCCGACGTCACCGGCACCGACGATCGCCTCGGGCGCGAGCTCGAGGCCCGGGTGCGCGTCCAGCTCAGCCGCCAGAATGGCGCGCAGCTCGGCGATCTTGCCCGGGTTGTGGGTCGCGAGCACGAGGCGGGCGCCGTCGGGCACGACGACGCCCGTCGCCTCGGGCGCGCCGCTCACCGTGCGTCCGCCGCGAGCGCCGCGCGCTGGATCGCCGTGAGGTCGGCGGTGCCCGCGACCGCGAGGTCGAGCAGCGCGTCGAGCTCGGCGCGGTCGAACGGGGCGTGCTCGGCGGTGCCCTGCACCTCGACGAACGTGCCCGAGCCCGTGACCACGACGTTCATGTCCGTCTCGGCCCGCACGTCCTCGACGTACGGGAGGTCGAGCATGGGCGTGCCGTCGATGATCCCGACGCTCACGGCCGCGACGGAGTCCGTCAGGACCGGCTTGCCACCCTTGATGTGCCCGTGCCTCTGGCCCCACGCGACCGCGTCGGCGAGCGCCACGTAGGCCCCCGTGATCGCGGCGGTGCGGGTGCCGCCGTCGGCCTGGAGGACGTCGCAGTCGAGCACGATCGTGTTCTCGCCGAGCGCCGAGACGTCGATGATCGCGCGCAGGGACCGGCCGATGAGGCGCGAGATCTCGTGCGTACGCCCGCCGATCTTGCCCTTGACCGACTCGCGCTGGCTGCGCTCGTTGGTCGCGCGCGGCAGCATCGCGTACTCGGCGGTGACCCAGCCCTCGCCCGACCCCTTGCGCCAGCGCGGCACGCCCTCCGTGAACGACGCCGCGCACAGCACGCGCGTGCGGCCGAACTCGACGAGCACGCTCCCCTCGGCCTGGTCGAGCCAGTGGCGGGTGATGGTCACGGGGCGGAGCTGGTCGGGCGTGCGGCCGTCGGCGCGCAGGGGCGCGCCCGTGTCCGAGGACGATGCGGGGATGGTCATGCCGCCACCCTACCGACCGCCCGGCACCCGCTGAGTGCGGGGTATCCGTCGTCACGACGCCGTGCGGGCGACCCATCCCCCGCGCTCAGCGGCTAGAGGTCGAAGACCGCGCCGGTCGTCGCGACGTCGACCTGGCCCGCGTACGACTCGCGGGCCTCCGCGCGCGACCGCTCGGGGTCGTTCCACGCGGGGAGGTGCGTCAGGACCAGCCGGTGCGCGCCGGCCGCCGTCGCGACCTCGCCCGCCCGGCGCCCCGTGAGGTGGATGCCGCGCTCGACGCCGTCGTCGCGGCCCTCGTGGAACGCGGCCTCCGACAGCAGCAGGTCGGCGTCCCGCGCGAGCTCGACGACGCCGTCGCACGCGTCGGTGTCGCCCGTGTACGCGAGCACGGCCCGCTCGCCCGGCCGTACGGACGACGGCCCCGTGACGCGCACGCCGTACGCCTCGACGGGGTGGAACACGCGGTAGGGCTCCAGCGTGAGCGGTCCCACCTGGACGGGCGCACTCGGGTCCCAGACCCGCACGTCGAGCTCCTCGGCCATCCCGTCGCCCGGCTCGGCGCCGTACGCCGCCTCGATGCGCGCGGCCGTCTCCGACGGACCGAGCACCGTCAGCCGGCTCGGCACCCCGGTCCGGGTCGAGCCGCGCTCGGGGTGGTAGCGCAGGTACACGTACAGCCCGCAGACGTCGACGAAGTGGTCGGGATGCAGGTGCGACAGCGCGACGGCGTCGAGGTCGAGGGGGTCGACGAACCGCTGGAGCGCACCCAGCGCCCCGTTGCCGAGGTCGAGCACGACGTTCCACTCGCGTGCCTCGAACCCCGCGGCCGCGGCCTCGGCTGCCGGGACCTGGACGAGGTACGACGACGCGGGCGACTCCGGCCCGGCGAACGACCCCGAGCACCCGACCGTGACGAGGCGCATCAGGCGGCCTCCACGCTGAGCACCTCGGGGCCGAGGAAGCGGCGCGCCAGGTGCTCGAACGGCTCCGCGCTCCCCGTCGCGAGGAAGCGGTGCTGCGGCGTCCCCGCGTCGCGCGAGCGTTCGAGGCCGTGCGCGACGAGCGTGCGGTAGACGTCCTTGGCGGTCTCCTCCGCGCTCGACACGAGCGTGACCTCCTCGCCCATGACGTAGGAGATCGCGCCCGTCAGGAGCGGGTAGTGCGTGCACCCGAGCACGAGCGTGTCGACGCCCGCCGCCTTGACCGGGTCGAGGTAGCGGTGCGCGACCTCCAGCACCTCGGGCCCCGACGTCACTCCCTGCTCGACGAGGGGCACGAAGTCCGGGCACGCCTGGGTCGTCAGGTGCAGGCCCGGCGTGACGGCGAACGCGTCCTCGTACGACCGCGACGTGATGGTGGCGCGCGTCCCGATGACCCCGATCCGCCCCGAGCGCGTCGCCGCGACCGCGCGGCGCGCCGCGGGGAGGATGACCTCGACGACCGGCAGGCCGTGACGCTGCGTGTACCGCTCGCGCGCGTCGCGCAGGACCGCCGAGGAGGCCGAGTTGCACGCGATGACGAGCATCTTCACGCCGTCGTCGACGAGCTGGTCCATGATCGCCAGCGCCATCGCCCGGACCGCCGCGAGCGGCTTGGGCCCGTAGGGGCCGTTCGCGGTGTCCCCGATGTAGAGGAGGGACTCGTTCGGGAGCTGGTCCAGGATCGAGCGCGCGACGGTCAGGCCACCCACGCCCGAGTCGAAGATCCCGATGGGAGCGTCGTTCACCCGCCCGAGCCTACTGGCGCGCCCGCGCGCGGGGCGCACCGAACCGCGGCTCCCGCCTGTGGCAGCGCCCACAGGGCGACCGCCCCTCCGACCCGACGCGCGGGACGACCCTCAGGACCGACCGTCGCGCCCCGCCCGCAGGTCGGCGAGCATCCCGTCCACGAGCGACTCCTGGAGCAGGCCCGTGAGCAGGAACACGCTCACGAGGAAGCGGCGCGGCGCGCCACCCACCTCGCCGTCGTCCGGGCCGTCGTCGCCCTCGCGGTCCAGCTCGTCGTAGAGGCTCTCGACCTGCTCGTCGGTCCGCAGGCCGAGCCGCTCCGCGAGCACGAGGCGGACGTCCGTCAGCGCCCCCGCCACGTCCTCGGCCTCGTCGCGCACGACGGCGAACGGGGCCACCTCGGCGGGCTCCGCGTCCACGAGCATGCGGGCCAGCAGCACCAGCCGCCCGACCTTGCGCGCCGCCAGGTCGTCCTGGGTGAACCGCCGGAACTCGGCCGCCACCTCGACGTCGTCCGACGCGTCCGGGAGCAGACGCCGCACGGCCGGGTCCGGCGGCGGCGTCGCGTCCGAGACGCTCCCCCCGGGGACCGGCCCCGTCCAGCCGGGAGGCGACCACGCGTCGTCGGGCCCGGACGGGCCGGGCTCCCCCGGCGCCCGCCCGGGCACGCCCTCCTGGAGCATCTGCGCGACGTCGCCCGCGAGCTGGGCCAGCACGATCCGCTCCGACGGCTCGAGCTCCGCGACGTACCCGTGCGCCTCGGCGCGGAACGGCCTCACTGCTCGCCGTCCTTCTGGAGGGTCGCCCACAGCCCGAACGAGTGCATCGCCTGCACGTCGACCTCCATGCGCTCGCGGTCGCCCGTCGACACGACGGCACGGCCCTCCTGGTGCACCTGCAGCATGAGCTCGTGGGCGCGCTCCGCGGCGTACCCGAAGTAGGACTCGAACACGTACGCGACGTAGCTCATGAGGTTGACCGGGTCGTTCCACACGAGGGTGACCCACGGGCTGTCGGGGAGGACGGACTCGTCGACCCGCGTCGCCTCCTCGGGCACGGTCACGGACGCCCGCGCGCCGACGGCGCGGGTGAAGATCGGCTGGGGGCTCACGCCACCACTGTATTCGTGGGCCTGTCGACACCCGTCGCGCCCGTCGCTGCCCTACCGTATTCCGCATGAGCCTCGCCGATCCGGGCAGCGTCGCCCTCTCCCCGACCGACAGCGCTGCCTCGCCGGGACAGGCCGGCCCGGTCCCGCAGCGCCCGCCGTACCGGCCGGTCGCGTCGACCGCCCTGCTCACCGACCGCTACGAGCTGACGATGCTCCAGGCCGCGCTCGCGGACGGCACCGCCGACCGGCACTGCCTGTTCGAGGTCTTCACGCGCCGCCTGCCCCCCGGGCGGCGCTACGGGGTCCTCGCGGGGACCGGACGCGTCCTCGAGGCGCTCTCGTCGTTCCGCTTCGGGGCCGAGGAGCTCGACTGGCTGCACGCCCAGTCCGTCGTCGACGACCGCACCCTCGAGTTCCTCGCGGGGTATCGGTTCACCGGGACGATCACGGGGTACGCCGAGGGTGAGGTCTTCTTCCCGCACTCCCCCGTGATGACCGTCGAGGGTACGTTCGCCGAGGCGGTCCTGCTCGAGACGCTCGTGCTCTCGATCCTCAACTACGACTCCGCCGTCGCGTCGGCCGCGTCGCGCATGACGAGCGCCGCCGTCGAGCGCCCCTGCCTCGAGATGGGCGCGCGTCGCGCGCACGAGCAGGCCGCCATCGCCGCGGCGCGCGCCGCCGTCGTCGGCGGGTTCGCCGGGACGTCGAACCTCGAGGCGGGACGCCGCTACGGGCTCGCGACCATCGGCACGGCCGCGCACGCCTTCACGCTCCTGCACGACGACGAGGAGTCCGCCTTCGCGTCGCAGGTCGCCTCCCTCGGGCCCGGCACGACCCTCCTCGTCGACACCTACGACGTGCGCAAGGGGGTCCAGAACGCGGTCCGCGCCGCCGGCGGACGGCTCGGCGCCGTCCGCCTCGACTCGGGTGACCTCGGTGTCCTCGCCGTCGAGGTGCGGCGCCAGCTCGACTCGCTCGGTGCGCACGACACGAGGATCACTGTCACGTCCGACCTCGACGAGTACGCCATCGCGTCGCTCGCCGCCGCCCCCGTGGACTCCTACGGCGTCGGCACCTCGCTCGTCACCGGCTCCGGCGCGCCCACGTGCGGCATGGTCTACAAGCTTGTCGCCCGCGCCGACTCCTCCGGCGTGCTCCAGCCCGTCGCCAAGGCGTCCACGGCCAAGACCAGCACCGGCGGGCGCAAGGTCGCGGCGCGCCGCTTCGACGTCGACGGCCGCGCGGTCGAGGAGGTCGTCGTCACCGGCGCCGACCTCCCCGTCCAGGAGTGGGAGCCCGACGACGGCGACCTGCGGCCCCTGCAGGTCCCGCTCGTCGTCGACGGCGCGGTCGACTCGCGCTGGGTCGGTTCCTACGGCGTCCAGAACGCCGCGCACCGCCACCGCGAGGCCCGCGCCGAGCTGCCCCGCGGCGCACGGCGCCTCTCCGCCGGCGACCCCGCGATCCCGACGGTCGTGCACACGCTCCCCTGACGCGCGGGGCCGGTCTCGGCTACCGCTTGCCGACGAACCAGCCGCGGACGGTCGCGACGCGGGCGTCGAGCTGTTCGACCGTCGCGAGCGGCACCTCGGGGCCGCCGCAGCGGCGGCGCAGCTCGGTGTGCACCGAGCCGTGCGGCTGCCCGCTGCGGCGGGACCACGCCGAGACGAGCTGCTGGAGCTCCTTGCGGAGCTCCGCCGCCCGGCGGTGGTCCATCTCGGACCGCTCCCGCTCCGCCGACTGCGTGATCTTCGAGCGGGCGCTCATCTGGTCCGCCTGGCGCTGCCGCAGCAGCGTGGTGACCTGGTCGGCGTCGAGGAGGCCCGGCAGGCCGAGGAAGTCGAGCTCCTCGTCCGACCCGACGTCCGCGCCCGTGCCGAACTCGCCGCCGTCGAACAGCACGCGGTCGAACGAGGCCTGAGCCTCGAGCGCCTCGAACGAGCCCTGGACGAGCTCGCCCGACGCCTTGTCCTCCCGGTTCGCCTCCGCCAGGAGCGCGTCCTCGGGATTGAAGCCCTCGCCCTGCTCCTCCGCGGTGAGCGGCCGGTCGAGCGCATGGTCGCGCTCGATCTCGAGCCCGTTCGCGAGCTCCAGCAGGTGCGGGACGCTCGGCAGGAAGACCGACGCAGTCTCGCCCCTCTTGCGCGCCCGCACGAACCGTCCGACCGCCTGCGCGAAGAACAGCGGGGTCGCCGTCGAGGTCGCGTACACGCCGACGGCGAGGCGCGGGACGTCCACGCCCTCCGACACCATGCGCACGGCGACCATCCACCGGCCGTCGCCGTCGGAGAACTCCTCGATGCGGCTGCTCGCCCCGTCGTCGTCGGAGAGGACGACCGTCGGGGACTTCCCGGTGATGCGCGCGAGGTGGCCTGCGTAGGCACGCGCGTCGGTCTGGTCCGTTGCGATGACGAGACCCCCGGCGTCGGGGATCGCGCGCCGCACCTCCGTGAGCCGCTTGTCGGCCGCGGCGAGGACCGACGGGATCCACTCGCCGTTCGGGTCGAGCGCGGTGCGCCACGCCTGGCCGGTCATGTCCTTGGTGAGCGCCTCGCCGAGACGCGCGCTCACCTCGTCGCCGGCCTTGGTGCGCCAGCGCATGTTGCCCGAGTACGACAGGAACAGCACCGGCCGGACGACGTGGTCGCGCAGCGCGTCGCCGTAGCCGTACGTGTAGTCCGCGCGCGAGCGGCGGATGCCGTCGGGGCCGCGCTCGTACTCGACGAACGGGATCGCCGCGGTGTCGGAGCGGAACGGCGTGCCCGTGAGGGCGAGACGGCGCGTCGCGTCCTCGAACGCCTCGCGCACCGCGTCGCCCCACGACAGCGCGTCGCCGCCGTGGTGCACCTCGTCGAGGATGACGAGCGTCCGGTCGGCGGTCGTGCGTGCCGCGTGCAGCGCGGGCTTGGCGGCGATCTGCGCGTAGGTCAGCGCGACGCCGTCGTAGTGGGCGCCGTGCCGCCCCTGGCTGTTGCGGAAGTTGGGGTCGATCCGGATTCCCACGCGCGCGGCCGCGTCGGCCCACTGGTGCTTGAGGTGCTCGGTCGGCGCGACGACCGTCACCCGGCGCACCACACCCTGCTCCAGGAGCTCGGTCGCGACGCGCAGCGCGAACGTCGTCTTGCCGGCGCCAGGGGTCGCGACGGCGAGGAAGTCTCGCGGCGCGCGCGTGCGGTACAGCTCGAGTGCCTCGGCCTGCCACGCGCGCAGCTTCGACGCCGAGCCCCAGGGGGCACGACGCGGGAACGCGGGCGAGAGGTGCGACGCCGCCGCCGACGAGGGGCTCTGCGGCGCGGGCGGGGTGGTCCTGCTACGGGTGTCGGGGGCGGAGTGACCGGTGGACGTCGTCTGGTGCTCCCCGCTCACTTGCCGGAGTCACCCTCGCCGTCCTGCGGGTCTCGCAGCCCCTCGTAGATCTCCTTGCACGTGGGGCACACGGGGAACTTGTTCGGGTCGCGGCCGGGTACCCAGACCTTGCCGCACAGCGCGATCACCGGCTTGCCGGAGAGCGCGGACTCCATGATCTTCTCCTTGCGCACGTAGTGCGCGAAGCGCTCGTGGTCGCCCGGCTCGGTCTGCTCGCGCGTCTCCTCGCGCTCGAGCACCCCGGTCGACGTGCCGGTCGTCGGCTCGGTCGCAGGGTTCCGGAACGGGTCCTCAGGACCGCCGGGGGGTGTGCTCGCACGGAGTTCGATCATGGGGGGAAGTCTACGTCGGCGTGCCGACACCTGGGGGTCCGCACCACGTCCTCGGCGGCACGTACGGACCCGAGCACGGGGAACGAGAGAGCCCGCCGGCGCGGCGGTCCAGGGGCGTGGACCGCGCGCCGGCGGGCAGCTGTGCCTCGCGGGCCACGGCCCGCGAGAGTTCATCGGCAGAGAGTGACTACAGGCCCTGCCAGCCCGGCTTCGACGCGTACGTCTGGCGGTAGTAGTCACCGAGCTGCAGTCGCGAGGCCGCCGCGTCGTCGACCAGGACCGTCGCGTGCGGGTGCATCTGCATGATCGTCGCGGGCCACAGCGCGCTGATCGGGCCCTCCACGAGCTGGTGCACCGCCTCCGCCTTGCCCTTGCCCGTCGCCAGCAGCACCAGGTGCCGCGCCGACATGATCGTCGCCAGCCCCTGCGTCAGGCAGTGCCGCGGCACCCGGTCCACGTCGTCACCGAAGAACCGCGCGTTGTCCTCGCGGGTCTGCGCCGTCAACGTCTTGATCCGCGTCCGCGACGCCAGCGACGACCCCGGCTCGTTGAACGCGATGTGGCCGTCCGTCCCGATGCCCAGGATCTGCAGGTCCACGCCCCCGGCGGCCGCGATCGACTCCTCGTAGGCCTCGCACGCCGCGACCAGGTCCTCGGCGTTGCCGTCCGGTCCCTGGACCGCGCCCGGGGCGAAGTCCACGCGCGAGGCGATCTCCGTCTCGATCACGTTGCGGTACCGCTCCGGGTGCTCCGCCGGGAGGCCCACGTACTCGTCCAGCATGAACGCCTTGACTCCCGCGAACGACAGCCCGTCCTCACGGTGCCGGCGCGCCAGCTCGTCGTACACCTTCAGCGGCGACGAACCCGTCGCCAGCCCCAGCACCGACTCCGGCTTCGACCGCACCAACCCTTCGATCGCGTCCGCAGCCAGCACCGCCAACCGCTCCGCAGGAGCGATCACGACCTCCATCACTTCACCTTTCGACGGCCGACGAGGGCAGCGCCCACCGCGGCGACGGGTACGTCCGCCGGAGCGAGCGAGACCCGCTCGGCGAGACGCAACGAGGACAGGAACGGGGACGTGCTCGACTGCGCGTCGAGCGCCGCGCGCACGGCGTCGAGGAGCGGCTGCCCCAGGGCGGACACACCGCCGCCGAGGACCACGTGCCGGACGTCGACCGTCAGCTCCAGGATCCGCACCGCGGAGGCGACGGCGGACGCGAACTCGTCCTTGATCCGGATCGCCTCCGGGTCGCCGGCGGCGGCCGCGTCGAAGAGCTCCGCGGGCGCGGGCCGGCCGTGGCGCGACGGCCACCGCGCGGACACGGCAGAGCCGGAGGCGTAGACCTCGACGCACCCCCGCTGACCGCACGCGCACTCGGGCCCGTGCGGGTCGATCGGGATGTGGCCGATCTCGCCCGCCGCGCCGCTCACGCCCCGCCGCAGCTCACCACCCAGGACGATCCCGGCAGCGAGACCGGTCCCCAGCGCGAGGAACGCGAGGTCCGACCCGTCGTCGCCGCGCAGGTGCGAGGCACCGAGCGCAGCGACGTTGAGGTCGTTGTCCACCTGGACCGGGACACCACCAAGCTCCGCCGACAGTGCCTCGGCGAGCGCGAAGCGCCCACCCTCGATGCCGAGGTTGACGGCGTGCATGACCGAGCCGTCCTCGGGGTCCACCAGCCCCGGCACGCCCACGCCGACGCCGTCGACGTCCGCGAGCTCCGCGCCCGCGCGGCGCACCACCTCACGGACGGCGCGGGCGGCGCTGGACACGACGCCCTGCGGCCCGCGCACCGTCGGCAGGCGCAGGGTCTCCCGTGCCACGCCGTCGGGCCCGAGGAAGGCGGCGAGCACCTTGGTCCCGCCGATGTCGAGACCGACCGCGCTCCCGGTCCCCGGGGCGTCGCACCGCGACGTGCCACGGGGGCCGGGGCGTCCGGCCAGGGCTGCGGCTGCCTCGCCGTTCAGCGAGGCAGCCGTGCTCAGGTCGCTCACGTCAGCCCTTCACCGCACCCGAGACGAGGCCACCGGTCATTCGACCCTGGACGATGAGGAAGAACACCACCGCCGGGATCGCGATGAGCACCGATCCCGCCATCAGAGCGCCCCAGTTGGTCGCCTGCGTCGCCTGTTGGAACGTGCGCAGCCACACCGGAAGGGTCATCGACTCGGGACGCGACATGATGATCAGCGCCATGACGAACTCGTTCCAGGCCTGGATGAAGGCGAAGACGCCCGTCGCGACGAGTCCAGGCGCGAGGAGAGGGAAGGTGATCTTCCAGAACGCCTTGCCACGCGAGCAGCCGTCGATCATCGCGGCCTCTTCGAGGTCGGCCGGAACGCCGTTCACGAAGCCACGCAGCGTCCAGATCGTGAAGGGCAGGACCCCGGAGACGTAGACGATGCCCAGGCCCACGACCGTGTTGAGCATCTGCCAGCCGTCGATGATCCGGAAGATCGAGATCATCATCGCCTCGCCCGGGATCATCTGAACGACGAGGATCGCGATGATGAACGTGCGACGGCCCTTGAACCGGAACCGGGTCACCGCGAGCGACGCGAGGAATCCGAGCACCATCGCGATGATCAACGTGAAGAACGTCACCGTCAGGGAGTTACCCATCGCGGGCACGAAGGGCGCTCGCGAGTCGTCGGTGATGGCCGTCACATAGTTGTTCAGGGTGAAGACATCGGGCGTCGGGAAGAACTGCAGATCTGTACCGCGCACGAGATTCGTCGGCAGGAACGAGGTGTTGACCATCCAGTACACCGGGAACACCGATGCCGCGAAGACGATGATCGCGATGATCGAGTAGCCGACGTTCGCGACCTTCTTGCGCTGCGTCTCACGGCTCTTGCGCGGGGCCGACCTGGGCACACCGGCGGCATGGCGGACCGAAGTCTGGGGAGTGGTCGAGATGGTGCTCACAGTTCTTCCTCCCGGACCGTCTGGCGCACGTAGTAGAAGGAGATGGCCAACATGATGAACACGAAGATCACCGAGATCGCGCCAGCGACTCCGTAGTGCCCCTGGGCCATACCCGTCTGGTAGATGTACACGCCGATCGTGTTCGTCTTCTCCCGGTCGCCGCCCACACCCTGGAGCGCGTAGATCTGTGTGAAGACGCGGAGATCCCAGATGATCGACAGCACGATCAGCACGGTGATGATGCTGCGGACGTAGGGGACCATGATGAGGCGGAAACGTTGAACCGGACCCGCGCCGTCGAGCTGCGCGGCCTCGAGCACCTCGCCGGGAATCTGCGTCAGGCCCGCGTACATCGTGAAGGCGACGAACGGGATCGCTCCCCAGACGATGATGAGCGTGGCGATGAGGAAGAACTGGAGCGGGTTGAGGAGCCACGAGTGGCCCATCCAGTTGTCGCCGGTGATCGTCGTCAGGAGGTTGTTGATCACGCCGTACTGGGTGTCGAAGATCCAGCCCCAGACGATCGTCGCGGCGAGGGCGGGCATGGCCCAGGCGAGGAGCAGGCCGACCGAGACCAGCAGGCGGAAGCCCTTGCCGAGCCGCATCATGAGCAGCGCGATGAGCGTGCCCAGGACCATCGTCAACGCGACGCAGACGACCATGAAGACGAAGCTGCGCAGCAGCACGGTCCAGAAGCCGTCGACGTCGGTGAGGACCTGGACGTAGTTGTCGAAGCCGACCCACTCGGCGGGCTGGCCCATGAGCTGGGCCCGCTCGTACTCCTGGAACGACATGACGATCAGTCGGACGATCGGGTACCCGACCAGCACCCCCAGCACGACGAGGCTGGGGACGAGGAGCGTCCAGGGCAGGACCGGTGGACGCCGCTTCTTGGGGGGCCGCACGGCGCCGGGGCGCTCGGTGCGGGGTTCGAGGGTGGTTGAGCTCATTTCCTCACTCCGTCAGGGGTGCGCGGTGGTGCGCGGGGACGTGCCGACGGCCCGTCATGGGAAGGGGTGGGGGCTCCCACGAGGAGACCCCACCCCTGACGGCTCGAGCCTCCGGTGGCGCCCGGACGAGCCCGGGCGCCACCGGACGGGCTCAGCTGTTGAGGATCTCCTCGATCTTCGCGTCCAGCTCGGTGGCGACAGTGTTGACGTCGTCACCGTTCGCGATCCGCGTGAAGGCGGTCTGGAGCACGTTCTGCGCCTCGACGTCCGCCCACTTGGGCGACGGCGGGGTGAGGCGCGTGTTCGCCGCAGCCGCGACACCGGCCTGGGCGATCGGGTTGTCCTGCGGGACCTCGCTCGAGAGCGAGACGCGGGCCGGGATGAGACCGTTCTGCGCCAGGATCGTCTGGTACTCGTCGCTCATCATGATCTCGAACGCCTTGAACGCGAGCTCAGGGTTGTTCGACTTCTGCGCCACGGCGATGTTCGAGCCACCGGCGAAGACCTGCGCGGTCGTGCCGGCCTCCTTGCCCGGGAGCGGGAAGGCCGTGAGGTCGGCGCCGTAGGTCGAGGCGCAGCCGGGGACGCCGTCCGGCGTCTCGGGCTCCTCCGGAGCGTTGATGGACCACTGGATCCACGTCGGCGCCGAGAGGAACGCGACGTTGCCCTCGCAGAACGGCACCTGGAGGTCGGTCTCCTGACCGTCCTTCGGCGCGAGCGACGCGTTGAGCATGAGGTCCTGGACCTGCGCGAGGCCGGCGAGGCCGCCCTCGCTCGAGAAGCCCGCCTCCCACTCGCCGGAGTCGTTCTGCTCGGCGATGAAGCCGCCGTTCTCCCACACGAACGGGAGCGCGTTGTACCAGTCCTGGCCGGGCCAGTAGACGCCCGAGCGGGTGTCGGTCTTGAGCGACTTGCCCAGCGCGACGTACTCGTCGAGCGTCGTCGGGACGGTGATCTCCGAGCCGATGGCCGACGGCGAGTAGAACACGGCGCGCGAGCCGGCGTAGTACGGCAGCGCGTAGTGCTTCTCGTCCCAGTCGCCGGCCTCGACGAAGCCCTTGAGCAGGTCGTCGCCGCCGAAGGACTGGAACTCCTCCTCCGTGATCTCACGGAAGTAGCCCGCGGACGTGAACGCCGGGGACTGCGTGTTGCCGACCTCGACGACGTCCGGGCTGTCCGACCCGGAGAGCGACGTCGTCAGCTTGTCGACGAGGCCGGTCCAGGACTGCTCCTCGATCGTGAGGGTGCTGCCCGGGTTCTCCTCCTCGAACGTCGTCTTGAGGTACTCGCGCGCGGCGTCGGGCGTGTCCGAGCCGTTGAGCCAGACGCGGATGTCGCCGGTCGTGGCCTCGGTCTCGCCGGAGCCGTTGTCGCCGCTCCCGCCGGTGCTGCAGGCGGTCAGCGCGAGCGCCAGGGTGATCGTCGACGCCACGGAGGCGGCGACGAGACGGTTCCTCTTCACTGGGTGCTTCCTCTCGGTGATTCTTGGTGGCGGCGTCAGTGACGCCACCGGAGGTGTGGCAGGAGTCCTGCGTAATCGAGCGCGTGCAGGGGTACTGCGTTCCTGGGGATGCTGTTCTGGGGTTCCCCAGGAGGTCTGAGGGCTGGGACGAACCGGCCCCGGTCGGGCGGTGGGGGTCAGTCCGAGCGTCGTCGGCTCATGAGACCCCCAGCTGTCCGGACAGGACGAGGACGGCTGCCCCGGCTAGGACGACGTCTTCGTCGAGCGTGGCCATCCGCACCTGGAGCCCGCTGCCGATGACCGGCATCGTGCGGGAGCGGATGGTCTCGAACGCCGCCTCGCGCAGCGGCCCGTCGAGCAGGTCCGCAGGACCGCTGACGAGCACCTCCGCGAGGTTGAGCGCACTGACGACAGGTGCCAGAGCGATGCCCAGCGTCCTGCCCACCGACGCCAGGACGGCGTCGGAAGCCTCGGTGTCGAGCCCGTCCACCGCGCGGCGCAGCGCCGGCACGGACAGGACGGTCTCCAGGCAGCCGCGGCGCCCGCAGGCACACGGCTCGCCGTCGTCGACGACGGTCACGTGCCCCAGCTCGCCGGCCGCGTCCGCGTGCCCGCGCACCCGTGCGCCGTCGACCATGATCCCGGCGCCCACGCCCTCGCCCACGGTGAGGACGAGCAGGCCGTCACCGGCCGCGCCGCCGAACGTGAACTCACCGAGCGCGGCGATGTTCGCGTCGTTGGCCACGTGGACCGCGAGGCCGAGCCGCTCGGTGAGCTGCGCGGCGAGCGGGACGTCGTACCAGCGTCGGTTGGGCGCCTCGATGACGCGACCCTCGGCGTCGACGACGCCGGGCGACCCGATCCCCACGCCGATGACCGGCTGGGTGGCGGACGCGATGAGGCCGCGGCAGAAGCGCGTGAGGAGGTCGACCAGCTCGGTGCCGGTGCGGCCGTCGACCGCCAGGCTCTGCCGGACGACGAAGTCGCCGGTGAGCGTGAGGACGGCGCCGCGCAGCACCTCGTCGTCGGTGAGGTCCACGGAGACGATCTGGTAGGCGCTGGTGCGCATCCCGACGAGGATCGCGGGCTTGCCGACGCGCTGGCCCGGGCGGACGCCGAGCTCCTCGACGAGGCCCTCCGCGATGAGCACGGACACGAGGTCCGAGATCGTCACCCGGGTGAGGGACGTGGCGCGGGCCAGGTCGGCGCGCGAGGTGGGTCCCTCGTGGAACAGGTGCTGCAGCACGAGGGACCGGTTGTGGGCCCGAGCGTGCTCGGGCAGCACCTTCGAGGTCGGCCTGAGCCCTGTGCTCAGACGCCTCCTCGGTGCTCCGGTCCCGGTGACTGCCGTTGTCATGTTTGTTAGTAGACTGCCTTTACTAAGTGGCTGTCAACTTCCTCGCGGCTTCGTGACCGAAATGTTGCCGATCGGCCCTCGCCACGGGACCTGGGTCCCGGGCACGGCGGCCCCTGGACCCGCCCGTCCTCCTCAGGGCGTCGCCGCCCCGACCCAGCCCCGCGCGCCCGGATGCTCCACCGAGCGCGACGCCACGACGACCGCCTCCTCGAGCGCGGCCCGCCACGACGCGCCGCGCGACCGCCCCGCCGCGAACGCGCCGTGGACGACGTCGCCCGCCCCGAGGGTGTCGACGACGCGCTCCGGCTCGGGGACCGCGACCTCGTAGCGCTCCCCCGCGTCGAGCACCTCGACGGCACGCGGTCCGCGCGTGCGGGCGACGAACAGCGGCCCGAGCGCCGCGACCGCGGCGAGCACGTCGCCCGCCCCGACCCCCGGCGGCCGGAAGTCCGCCGACACCACCACCGCGTCGCACAGCCCGATCATCCGGGCGGCGTCCGGCTTCCACGACCCGCCGTCGAGCACGACGGCCGTGCCCCGCTCGCGCGCCTGACGAGCCATCTCGAGGGCGAGGCCCGGGAGGTGCCCGTCCAGCAGCAGGACGTCACGCGGCCCGACACCGTCGAGGAGCCCGGGGCCGTCGGCCGTGGCGCGAGCCGCGAGGTCGCCGAACCCGGACGCGTTGGTGCTCACGACGGCGCGCTCGCCGGTGGTCCGCGTGACGAGCACGGTCGAGACGGCGAGGTGCCCGCCGGCCGTCTCCCCCGCGGCGTCGACCAGGTCGACGCCGCAGTCCGCGAGCTCGCGACGGACGACCGCGGCGAGCGGCCCGTCCCCGACCGCGGTGACGAGCCGCGTGGGGACGCCGAGCGCGACGGCGGTCGCGGCGGCGTTGGCGGCGGGTCCTCCGAAGGTCGCGGACAGGGACCGCGCGACGACCTTCTCGTCAGGACGCGGCAGCGCGTCGACGACCTGGACGACGTCGAGGGTCACGAGACCGCAGCACACCAGCACGCGACCATCCTGCCGTGCCGGGGCTCCGGGGCGCGCCGCCGTCCACGGTCGGGGGTGTCGCGCTGCGGTTGGATCACGACCAGTTCACAAGACGGTCACGATGTCGCGTGCGGTGTCCGGTTCGCGCGCTTGGCCCCCTACTCTCGCAGCATGCGGACCACTCGCCCCCTCGCCGTCGTCGCTGCGCTCCTGCTCGGCGGCGCCCTCCTGGCGGGCTGCTCCGCGTCCTCGGGTGACATGGCGTCGTACTCCGTGGACGACGGCGGCGCGGCCTCGGAGGTCGCGGGGAGCGGGGCGGCAGACGCCCCCGGCGACGCGTCCTCAGGGATCGCCCCCGGGGACGAGGACGCCGTCGCCGCGGCGGACCGGGAGATCGTCACCACGGGGTCGGTCACGGTCGTGGCCGCCGACCCGTCGGCGGCGGCAGACGCGGTCGCCGACCTCGCGGAGAGCGCGGGCGGCCGGGTCGAGAGCCGGCGGCAGTCGGAGCCCGAGGGCGACGCGCGCGCGTCGGCCGAGCTCACGATCCGCGTGCCGTCGGCGCAGACGACCGCCACCGTCGACGCGCTCGACCAGGTGGGCGAGGTGCGCGACCTGTCGATCGAGGCGGTCGACGTGACCGGGACCGCACGCGACCTCGACGCCCGCGTCGACGCCCTGACGACGTCGGTCGAACGGCTGCGCACGCTCATGGGCGACGCCGCCACCACCGCGGACCTGCTCGCCGCGGAGCAGGAGCTGACGACGCGCCAGGCCGAGCTGGAGTCGCTCCAGTCGCAGCGGGCGGCGCTCACGGACCAGGTCTCCATGTCGACCCTGCACGTCACGCTCGTGCAGGTCGCGCCCGCCGAGCAGCTCGCCCCCGGAGGCTTCCTCGGGGGCCTGCAGAACGGCTGGAACGCCCTGCTCGTGACGCTCAACGGGCTCGTCGTCGTCCTCGGGGCCCTGCTCCCGTGGCTCGTGGTCGCCGGGGTCGTGCTGGTCGTGGTCCGGTGGGTGCTGCGCCGGTCGCGGCGTCGCGCCGACGACGGTGGCACGCCGCCGACCGCGGCCGACCGTCCAGGGCCCGACGACGGCCCCGACGCTCCGGTCGCGAGCCGCGAGCCGCTCGTCGGGGCGTCCACGCATGACTGACCCAGCCTCCGCGACGACCCCGCCGACCGGGCGGGTCGCGCGCCTCTGGCACGACGCGGACGGCGCCTCGCGACCGGTCGGGCACCTCGTGACGCGCGTGTGCACGCACTGGGACACCGTCGGGCCCTACGCCTTCCCGCGGCACGTGAACCCCGAGCCGCGCGTGCAGTGGCGCGCCCACCTCGACGACACCGACCCGGCCCTGGCCGAGGACCTGTACAGCGACGACCCCGAGGCGCCGCCGCTCCCCCGCGAGGACGGCGACGGCCTCGTCGTGCGGGGGCGACGGCTGCGGGTCGAGTGGCTCGACGGCGAGGAGGCGGCCGCCGCCTGGGCGCAGCACGGCTGGTGACGGACCGTCCGAGGGGTCGACGTCCGCCCACGGAGACGACGACGGCCCGCACCCTCGAGGGGTGCGGGCCGTTGCCGCAGGGGTGGAGGTGCGGGGAATCGAACCCCGGTCCGGTGACGCCGATCGAGGACTTCTCCGGGCGCAGTCTGCTGTCGTTTTTCTCGGCCCCCGCACTCACGCAGACAAGATGCGGACGGGCTCAGTCACCTGAAAGTCCCCGCAGCCCCGATGACGAGGACTACGAGCAGTGGCTCTCTAGATGACGCCAGGATCCGAGTCGAGAGCTAGCTCGGGCTGACGGACTTCGGGGCTCGCTCAGGCGGCGAGGGCGAAGTCGGTGCGCTTGTTATCGGCACCTGTGGTTTGCAGACATCGTTAACGAGATAAGCCTGCATCCTCGGCCCGCTTCTCCTCGAAGCACGACCACCGTCGAAACCGATCACCCCCTGTGGAGTTGTCAAACCACTGCGCGGTTCCCGGGCGGACCCGGTCCTCGCTCAGCAGGACAAGCCTACGGGATGAACGCCGACTGCCGCACCGTTATTTCCGCGCGGCCGGACGCCGCCGGGCTCGCGCCTACTTCTTGCGGCTCAGCGCGTCCACGAGCAGACCGCCCGCGATCCCGAGGAGGAACACGTCCTTCGCGAGCCCGGTGCCCTGCTCGGTCGGCCGCACACCGTCCTCGCGCGTCATGCCCGGGGTCTTCAGGTACATGCCCACGAGCCCGGCCGAGAAGACGCCCAGGCCCACGGCCACGAGCCCGGTCGGGACGAACGGGGCGACCAGCGCCGCGCCGAGCGCGATCTCCGTGGTCGAGAGCGCCTTCGTGAACTGCCTCGGCTCGACGTCCTCGAGGAACGAGTACGTCCCGGCGGCCATGCCGTGGATCCCCTGCGCGGTCGCCTCGTCCGCCCCGCGCTTGTTCAGGCCGGAGTTGAGGATGTACGCACCCGCCGCGAGGCGCGGGATGTACTGACGGAGCTTGACCATGGGGCCTCCTGGTTCGTGGTCGTCTTCTCGCCCTCGACCGTACGTCGAGGGCGACGACGCCACCAGCGGGTGGGGCCGTCGGCCCGAACCCCGCCAGGGTCAGCGCAGCTCGCGCTGCCGTATCGCGCGCTGCGCCTCGCGGTTGTCCTGCTTCTCGCGCAGGGCCTGCCGCTTGTCGTACTCCTTCTTGCCGCGTGCGAGCGCGATCTCGACCTTGGCCCGGCCGTCGAGGAAGTACAGCGCGAGGGGCACGATCGTGTGCCCCTTCTCGCGCGTCTTGGACTCGAGGCGCAGGATCTCCTCCTTGTGCAGGAGCAGCTTGCGCTTGCGCCGCGGGGCGTGGTTGTTCCACGTGCCCTCGGTGTACTCCGGGATGTGGACGTTCTCCAGCCAGGCCTCGCCCCGGTCGACGGCGACGTAGCCGTCGACGAGCGAGGCCCGCCCCATCCGCAGCGCCTTGACCTCGGTGCCCGACAGGACGATCCCCGCCTCGTACACGTCCTCGATCACGTAGTCGTGGCGTGCCTTGCGGTTGCTGGCGACGACCTTGCGGCCGGTGTCCTTCGCCATCCGTGTCCTACCGTCCTTCGCTGTCGTGTCGTCGCCGGAGCACCAGCGTACGGGTGCCCGACGCCGCCCGGTACCGATTATCCCCTGCGCCCGGGACGGCGGGGGCCGGGCCGACCGTGCGGGGCACGGTCGTGCTCAGCCGGACGTCCCCGGTCAGCCCAGGACGGACATCGGGTCGATGGTGGACCCGTTGACGTACACCTCGAAGTGGAGGTGGCACGCCCCGGACAGCCCGGTGTTGCCCGAGTAGCCGATGACGTCCCCCTTGTTGACCGACTGCCCGGAGGAGACGGCGAAACGGGTGAGGTGGTTGTAGCTCGTCATGAGGTTCGACCCGCCGACGGTCCCGTGGTTGATCAGCACCTGGTTGCCGAAGCCGTTGCGCCACTGCGCGTGGACGACGGTCCCCGGCCCGGCGGCCATGATCGGGGTGCCGCAGTAGGCGCGCAGGTCGGTCCCCGCGTGCAGGCGGTAGTACCCGAGGATGGGGTGCAGCCGCATCCCGTAGCTCGACGTCACGTGCGGCACCGCGGTCGGGAACGACAGGAAGCTCGAGATGCTGCCCCGGTCGCCTCCCGACGAGGACCCGCCACCGCCGCCACCGCCGCCTCCCCCGCCGGACGACCCGCCCCCGCCGGACGGCTGCTGCTGCTGCTGGCGGCGCGCCTCCTCCTCAGCGGCCTTGCGGTCGCGCTCCGCCTGCTCGGCGATGATCCCCTTGATCTCCTGCTGCAGCGACTGCTGGGCGGCCTCGTTCTCGGCGACCTTCGCCTCGGCGGCAGCCTTGCGCGACTCGATCGTCGCCTTCTTCGCCTGCTGGTCGACGATGAGCTGCTCGACCTCGGCCTTGCGGTCCGCAGCCGCCTTGCGCGCGGCCTCGGCCGCGACGACGTTCTCGTCCGCCTGCTTCTTCAGGTCGGCGACCGTCTCCCGCACGGCCTGCAGGCGCGCCTCGCGGTTGCGTGCGACCGACTCGGCCTCCAGGAGATCCTGGAGGGACCGGGACTGGCTGCGTGCCGCCGTCGACGAGACCGCGTACTCCTCGATGAACTCCTCGGTGCTCTGCGCGCCCGTGACGATGCCGAGGCTCGAGACGTCGCCCTGACCGCGGTAGGCCTGGCGCGCCATCTCCGCGATGCTCGACTTCGCGTCGGCGACCTCGGTCGCGCCGCGCTCGATCTCGGCGCTGATCGCCGCCTCCTGGCCGAGCGCGTCCTCGAGCCGCTGCGCGAGCAGCTCCGCCTCGCGCTGGGTCCGCTCGACCTCGGCCTCGGCGGCGTCCAGCTCGGCCTGCGCGACCGGCAGGCGCGCCTCGATCGCCTGGAGGTCGACGACCGCCTGCGCGAGCTCGGCGTCCGTGTCCTCGAGCTGGGACTGGAGCTGCTCGCGGTTGCCGAGGATCTCGGACTGGCGCCGTTCCGCTGCGGCACGCCGGTCGTCGATGTCGTCGGCGGTAGCCGACGCGACGCTCCCCACGAGGAGCATCGTCGTGGCGATCAGGGCCGCGGTCGCGCGGCGGAGGTCCCGGGTCATCTCACACCCTCGTGTGGCGGTTGAGCGTGACGACCGAGGAGACGGCCGCCAGGAGGAACGCGATGCCGACGAGGACGGGCGCGATGCGCAGCACGTCCGACTCGTCGACGTAGGCCACCCACGTCACGGACTGCGACAACCAGTCGGTGACGAGGTACTTCACCCCCACCCACAGCCCGCCGACCGCGAGGAGCGCACCGAGCACGGCCGCGATCGCCCCCTCGAGGAGGAACGGGAGCTGGATGAAGAGGTTCGACGCCCCGACGAGCCGCATGATGCCGGTCTCGCGGCGCCTGCTCAGCGCCGACAGCCGGATCGTCGTCGTGATGAGGAGGACCGCGGCGAGGAGCATGACCGCGGCGAGGCCGGCGGCGAGGAGCGACGCGCGGTTCAGCGCGAGGAAGAGCGAGTCGAAGATGCGCCGCTGGTCCTCGACGACCTCGACGCCCGGGCGCCCGGTGACGACGTCGTTGACGACCTCGTAGTTCTCCGGGTTGGTGAGCTTGAGGCGGAAGGACGCCTGCATGTCGTCGACGGTGAGCTGCGTGCCGAGGTAACCGTCCGGGTACCGCTCCTGGAACGCGGCGAACGCGTCGTCCTTGGACTCGAAGTACACGGTCTGGATCTCGTCGGCGAGCTCGGACTCGAAGACGTCCTCGAGGGCCGCGATCTGGTCCGGGGTCGCCTCGCCCGCGGCGCAGGTCGGTGACGGCGAACCGGTCGGGCACAGGAAGACGGACACCTCGACCTTGTCGTACCAGTCGTCCTTGAGCTTCCCGATCTGCGCCTGGAGGAGCATGGACGCGCCGACGAACGTCAGCGAGACGAACGTGACGAGGACGACGGAGACCGTCATCGAGACGTTGCGGCGCAGGCCCTGGCCGAGCTCCGCGAGGATGAACTGGAGTCGCACGCCGATCACTCCCCCGCCGCTGCCTCGACGTGGCGGCGCACCGAGCGTCGCCTCGGCGCCGGCGGCTCGGCCGTCTCCTCCTCGGCGGCCGCCACCCCCGGGGCGGGGTCCTGCCGCGTACGCGGGACGACCGTCGTCGGCGTGGACTCCGGCGCCCCGGCGGGGACGCTCCCGGTCTCGGTGCCGGGCACGGTCCGCTCCGGGTCCGGGATGACCTGCCCCCGCGCCCCGTACGCACCGTGCGCCTGGTCGCGCACGAGCGTGCCGGTGTCGAGCTCGATGACGCGACGCCGCATCTGGTTGACGATCTCCTCGTCGTGCGTCGCCATGACGACGGTGGTCCCGGTGCGGTTGATGCGGTCGAGCAGGCGCATGATCCCGAGGGACGTCGTCGGGTCGAGGTTCCCGGTCGGCTCGTCGGCGAGCAGGATCGGCGGCCGGTTCACCATCGCGCGCGCGATGGCGACGCGCTGCTGCTCACCGCCGGAGAGCTCGTGCGGGCGCCGCTTCTCCTTGCCCGCGAGACCGACCATCTCGAGCGTCTCGGGGACGGTGATCGCGATCGTGTGCCGCGGCTTGCCGATGACCTGGAGCGCGAACGCCACGTTCTCGAACACCGTCTTGTTCGGCAGCAGGCGGAAGTCCTGGAAGACGACCCCGATCTGGCGCCGCAGCTTGGGCACGTTCCAGCTCGACAGCGAGCCGAGGTCCCGCCCCGCCACGAAGACCTTCCCCTTGGTCGGGCGCTCCTCGCGCAGGACGAGGTGCAGGCACGTCGACTTGCCGGAGCCCGACGCGCCGACGAGGAAGACGAACTCGCCGCGGCGGACCTCCATCGACACGTCGTCGACGGCCGGTCTCGCGCCGCGCGCATAGACCTTGGTGACGTTCTCGAAGCGGATCACAGCGGCACGTTCCTCGGGTCGGGGGTCGATCCGTGGACGAACGAGGTTCGTCGCACGATCCCGAGGGTAGGCACGCATCTGGGGCCCGGCGGGCCGGACACGCCGCGCCCGGGCGCATCGACCCGTTGCTCGGATCAACCGCTCCCGGGCGCCACGGCGGGTCAGTCGACCTGCTGCGCCCCGCGGCGCCAGCGGATCCCGGCCTCGATGAAGTCGTCGATGTCGCCGTCGAACACCGCCGACGGGTTGCCGACCTCGTGCTCGGTGCGCAGGTCCTTGACCATCTGGTACGGCTGCAGCACGTACGAGCGCATCTGGTCGCCCCAGCTCGCCTTGATGTCGCCCGCGAGCTCCTTCTTCTTCGCGTTCTCCTCCTCCTGGCGCACGAGCAGCAGGCGGGACTGGAGGACACGCAGCGCGGCGGCGCGGTTCTGGATCTGCGACTTCTCGTTCTGCATCGACACGACGATGCCGGTCGGGATGTGCGTCATGCGCACCGCGGAGTCCGTCGTGTTGACCGACTGCCCGCCCGGGCCCGAGGAGCGGAAGACGTCGACCTTGATCTCCGACTCCGGGATCTCGATCGAGTCCGTCTGCTCGATGAGCGGGATCACCTCGACGGCCGCGAAGGACGTCTGGCGCCGTCCCTGGTTGTCGAACGGCGAGATGCGCACGAGGCGGTGCGTGCCCGCCTCGACCGAGAGGTGGCCGAACGCGTAGGGCGCCTTCACCTCGAAAGTGGCCGACTTGAGCCCCGCCTCCTCGGCGTAGGACGTGTCGAGCACGGTGGTCGAGTAGCCGTGGCGCTCCGCCCAGCGCAGGTACATGCGCAGGAGCATCTCCGCGAAGTCGGCCGCGTCCACGCCGCCCGCGCCCGCGCGGATCGTCACGACGGCCTCACGGGCGTCGTACTCGCCGGCGAGGAGCGTGCGGACCTCGAGCTGGTCGAGGTCCTTGCGGATCGCCGCGACCTCGGTCTCCGCCTCGACGAGGGTGTCCTCGTCCTCCATCTCCTGGCCCATCTCGACCAGGGTCTCGACGTCGTCGATGCGCTGGCCGAGCTTCTTCACCCGGTCCAGCTCCGACAGTGCGGCGGAGAGCGCCGACGTCACCTTCTGCGCGGCGTCCGGGTCGTCCCACAGGTCGGGGGCCGACGCCTTCTCCGAGAGGTCCGCGATCTTCGCGCGCAGCACCTCCGGGTCGCTCACGCTCTCGATGGACTCGAGCGTGCTGCGCAGCGCCTTGATCTCGGTCGGAAAGTCGATGGTGGCCACGAGGTTCAAGGTTACGCGACACCGCGCGCGCTCCGCGCCGCCGGGCCGGCAGACCCGTGCCCGACGGCGCGGAGCGGTCAGGCCTTCGGCTCGCCCTTGGCGGCGGTCGCACCCGTGCCCGACGGCGCGGGCTCGCTCCCGCTCGCCTGCTGACGACCCTCGTCGCGCGCCTTGGCGAGCATCGCCTCCAGGCGCTGGCGGCGACGACGGCGGTCGTCGCGGACGCCGACGACCAGGACGACCACGATCGCGACGAGCAGGAGCTGCGGCCACGGGATGGCCCAGGTCGTCACGGTGACCGTGACCGGATCGAGCGGTGCGTCGACCTGGTCGTCGTCCACCACCGTCGGGGTGACGGTGATCGTCGACCGGACCGGGCCGAGCGGCCAGACGTTCGGCGTCTCGACGCGGGATCGCTGCGAACCCCCGGGCAGGACCTCGGGGATCTGCGTCGCCGAGCCGTCCGTGGACAGCAGTCCGAAGAACCCCGACGTCGCGACGTCGCCATCGGCCCCGAGACGCACGTTGCCGTCGTTCGTCACGTCGTAGGAGACGGTCATGTCACCCGCGGCGAACGGGTTCCACGACGGCGTGTAGGACGCCTTGACGTTCTCGACCGTCAGGACCGGCTCCACGTCCCCGGTGACGCGCGTGGAGACACGGAAGCCGACGCGGCTCTCCACGCCGACGCTCGTCCCGCCCTCACCCGCGCCGGTGCTCGTCATCGTCGCGGCGATACCGGCGACGTGGTCGCCGGGCGTGGCGTTGTCCGGGACGGTCACCGTGAACGGCACGACGACCGTCGCGTCGGGAGCGACCTCGACCGAGTCCTGGACCTCGATCCAGGTCCCGGCGCCGGTCGACTCCCGGTCGGAGGGCAGCATGTTGAACCGGCCCTTGGGGTTGATGTACCCGTCCGCGGCCTGGATCGAGAAGGTCACGGGCACGTCGCTGAAGTTCGACACGGCGAGATGCTCGGACGCGGACGCCCCGGGGTCGAGCACCAGCTCGACGCGGGACCGCCCGTCCGGGCCGTCCGCGTCGGCGGGCTTGACGCCCCAGGTGATGACGTCCTCGGTGTCGAGCGGCAGGACGCCGCCGGACGCCGCGCCCGCCGGCAGCGCGGGCGCGAGCGCCGCGACGAGCGCCGCTCCGGCCGCGGCGACCCAGCGGGCCGGGCGGCGCGGTCCGTGGCTCAGGTGTGATGCAGGGTTCACGCAGGTGCTCTCTCCGTACGACGGCGGGCCGCCCACCCGATCCGACCTCTGTCGGACGAGTGGAGCGGCCCGCCGTGGACTGCTCGGTCGACGGCCGACCGCGGCCGGCCGTCAGGTCACGAGGACCGTGTGCTCAGTCCTCGAAGAGGGAGAGCGTGATCGTCGAGGAGTAGGCGCCCGCGGCGACGTCCTCGGCGGTGCGGAGCGTGAGGCCCGCGGACGCGGTCCACGAGCCCTCCGGGTTGACCTCGGCCGAGTCGTAGGCCGAGACGAGGAGGTCCTGCTCGACGAGGCCGACGCCACCCTCGAGCTCGGGGTCGACGCCCTCGCCGGCCTCGACGAGGCCACTCTCGCTCCCGCTGACCAGCGACGGCGCCCAGCCGAGGTTCTCCGCCCCGATGGTGCCCGCGTCGCCCGTGAAGTCCTCAGCGACGCCGACCACGTACCAGAACGCCCCGTCGGGGACCTCGGTGCGCGTGTCGGTGACCGTGACGTCGGGAAGGGTGCCCGTGAACTCACGGGTGCCGGCGACGGTCGAGTCCTGCTCGGTGAGCGTGGTCGCGTTCGAGGCGACCGAGAGCGCGAGGTTGCCCGGCTCGACGTTCGACTCGATCTCGACGGAGACGTCGACACCCTGGTCGTCGCCCACCTGGTCTGCGGAGGCAGCGGACGCGAGGGCGACCGTGCCGATGAGCATCGCGCCGAGGGCACCCCCGGCGACGAGCTTCTTCGTTGCTCGTGCGTTCATGTTGTAGCTCTCCATCGTTGGAGTTGTTGTCGGACCGGATCACCATAGCGGCGAACCTGGGGTTTTGACAGAGAGGAACCAGAAGTGGCCATCCAAAGTTAAGAAAGTAAACAAAGATGCGGGAGCATGCTCACGCGTCGTTGCGTACCGTCCCTTCCTGGATGCTCGTCGTCGAACAGCAACAGGTGCTCACCACGCTCTGGCACGTGACTCTGCACGCACGATGATGCCATCACTCCACGCCTGGGTCACCCAGCTGACCATCGCGGGTCGTGCGCGGGCGGCGAGACTCACCGTCGCGGTGCGCCCGTCGGAGGTCGACGCCTCGATCACCACGACGTCGTGCAGGCCGCCGAGCGCCCCGGGGTTCCGGGCCAGGTAGTCCTGGACGTCCGACCGGATCGAGGAATCCGTGAGCGTCAGGACGCCGCTCTCGACCGGCGCGGTCGCGGCGCCCGTGTAGAACGACTCGGGCGTCATCGAGTCCGCTGCCGTGAGCGCGAGCGCGTCCGCCAGCTCGTAGAGCCGCTTGCGCTCGAGGTGCACCTGGGTCGCGCTCACCACGACCGTGACCAGCAGCAGGGCGAAGGCGACGAACGCCGTCGTGAGGAGCATGATGCGGCCGTCCTCGGGCTCGTCGGGCGACCCGCTCCGTCGCCGTGGGTCGAGGCTCGCGCGCATCACGGCCGCCTCGCGGCGTACTCGTCGACGGAGGCGACGTGCTGGGCCTCGACCGGGACCGCGAGGGGCACGGCGGCGCGGACGAACGACGGGACCAGCGGGAGCGGCACCTCGAACCGCACCCGCGCGACCACCTCGCCCCCGGGCTCGAGACAGGGCTCCGCGGAGCACGAGATCGTCAGCACGTCCGCCCCTGTCCGGAATCCCTGGTCGTCGAGCGCGAGCGCGACCGCCGCCTCGGCGAGCCGCGCGCCGTCGTCCGCGGACGGCGCGGTCACGAACGCGCGCGCGGCCTCCCGCGAGGCGCCCTCGACCGCGAACGTGGCCGCCTGCAGCCGCCCGATCGTCAGCACGAGGTACAGCACCGGCAGCAGCAGCACGAGCGCGACGCCCAGGAACTCCACGACGGCGCTCCCCCCCTCTGCCCGCTGCCCACCCCCGGTGAGGCGAGCGAGCAGTATCCGCACCCGGCGGGTCACGGTGCCTCCTCGAGCGCGTGCCCGTCGACGGTCACCACGCCCGCGGGACCGAGAAGCCCCACCACCGGGAGCGGCGCGGAGACCGTCACCTCGACGACCGGGAGGCCGTCGACGACCGTCTGACGGGCCACGACGTCCTGGGCGTACCGCGACGAGAGCGCGGCTGTGATCAGGTCGCGCGTCCGGGCGGCCCCGTCCAGCGGGCCGCGATCGGCGCGGCCCGCGACCCGAGCGCCCTCCGCGGCGCAGTCCACCAGCGTCGCCCGGACGTGGACCGCGAGCGCCACCTGGACGACACCGAGGAACAGCGCGAGCACCAGGAGGGAGACGAGGGTGAAGTCGACCACCGCAGACCCGCGCTCACGATCTTCCGACGCCGGGACGCGATCGCCTCCGTGCGCCACCTCAGGGCGCGCCCACGCTCGAGATCGCGTTGCTGAAGGCCTGCGTCAGCGCCGGGCCCGCGACCGCCCACAGCGCGATGACGAGACCCGCCGTCATCAGGGTGATGAGCACCCACCCCGGGACGTCGCCCCGTTCCGCGTCTCCTCCCACCAGGCGTCCGAACGCCTCGCGTCCTGCTCGCCGTGCATCCTTCGTCCTGCGTCCCGACCCCTGCATGGTTCCCCCTCGTTCGTCCGTCGTGAGTCGTGTCGTGCGTGAGATGTGCGCGCCGGGCGCCCCGGGCGCTGCCGCTCAGAACCCGAGCCGCAACGTGGCGAGCGACGGATAGACGGCAAAGACCACCGTCACCGGGAGGATGAGGAAGACGACCGGGATCATCATCGCCACCTCCTTCTTGCCGCCCGCCTCCATGAGTGCGCGACGCCCGGACTCGCGCACGTCCTGCGCCTGGGCGCGCAGGACGTCGGCGAGCGGAGTCCCGCGCTCCACCGCGACGGCGACGCCCTCCGCGAAGCGGGTCAGGCTCGGCAGACCCGTCCGGTCGGCGAGCTGCTCGAGCGCCCGCGCGAGCGGCGTGCCGGCGCGCACGGACGCGAGCGTCGCGCGCAGCTCTCCGGAGAGCTCTCCGCGGGCCGTCGTGGCGACCCGTTCGAGCGCCGCGACGGGGCCCTCGCCGGCGTTCACCGCGAGGGCGAGCAGCTCCGCGACGGTCGGGAACTCCGCGAGCATGCGTTCCTCGCGACGTCGCACGGCCCGCGTCAGGGCGTGGTCGCAGGCGAGGATGCCGCCCACCCCGCACAGGAGCGCGAGGAGCACGAGCAGCACGACGGACGAGCCCCGCGTCGCGGCGAGGACCACCGCGACGAACGTGCCCAGCGCGAGCCCGACGACGCCCCACACGAGCTGGCGGGCACGGAACTGCTCGACGCTCTGGCGCCGTCCGGCACGCTCGAGCCGACGGCGGACGTCGGAGGACGTCGAGCCGAGCCGCTCGAGCGCCCGGCCGGCGTCGGCGAGCACCGGGGCGACCAGGCGTTCGACCGTCGGGAACGGCGTCCGGGTCGGCTGGTCGCGGAGCAGCACCGACGTCCGGTCGTGCGTCCGCAGGTAGGGCGCGAGGCGCTCGTCGAGCCGGATCGCGCGGCCGCGGACGCCCGCGACGACGAGCAGCAGCCCCACTGCGCCGAGCGCGCCGATCGCGGCTCCCGTCAGCGACACGTCGAGCGCGTTCATCGGAGCACCCTCTCCTCCTCGGGCAGCCGCCCGATCCGCAGCATGAGCTGGTACGCCGCGGCCGAGCAGGCTGCGCCGACGCCGAGGACGAGAGCGCCCGACAGCGAGTTGTACGCCGCCGCCGTCTCGGGCCGGGTCGCGAGGAAGCCGAGCACCACCCAGGGGCCCGCGACGGCGAGCCGCGCACCGTTGACCGTCCAGGACTGGCGGGCCTCGAGCTCGCCGCGGGTCCGCGCGTCCTCGCGCAGGAACGTCGAGAGGGTGCGCAGGAGCCGTCCGAGGTCCGTCCCGCCGACGTCGCGCGTCAGCCGGAGCGCCTCCACGATGCGGTCCGCCACCGGGTCCGCGAGCCGCTCCTTGAGCCGGTCCAGGCACTCCCCGAAGCGCCCCGACGCCCGGTAGTCGACCGCGAACCGGACGAACGGCTCCCGCAGGTCCGCCGGACCGCGCTCGCCCAGCTGGCCCACGGCCTCAGGGAGCGACAGGCCCGCACGGACGCCGGAGGCGAGGTGGTCCAGCACCTCGGGCCAGACGTCGCGCAGCCGCGCCCTCCGGCGCCGGGCACGGGAGCGCACGACGAGCACCGGCACCGACGCGGCGATCGCACCGAAGCACGCGGCGATCGTGACCGACCCGGCGAGGACCGTCGCGACGAGGAGGACCACGAGCCCCACGCCCACGCTCGTCGCGACGAGCGCGCCCGGCGTCACGGACGGCGCACCCGCCTGCACGAGGAGATCCTGGGTGCGCGCCGTCCAGCCGTCCGACCGGCGCTCCCGGCGCGGGCCCGGCGTCCAGAACGACCACCACACGCAGAACAAGCCCGCGCCGAGCAGGAACCCCACGACGACGCCCACGTCAGCTCGCTCCCGACCAGGCCGTGCTCGCCGAGGTGCCCGCCGCCGCGGCGGCGGGCACGCGCGAGCGCTCCGGGTGCAGCACGGCGGACAGGTCGATCCCCGCGCGGGCGAACCGGTCCGCGCCGGGCGGGAACCCGTCCGCCCGCACCAGCCGGTCCCCCGTCCGGACGAAGATCTCCGCGGCCTCCACCACGCCCTGCTCGACCCGGCCCGTGACTCCCAGTACCTCGCGCACGACGCGCCGCCCGTCGGCGTCCACGCCGAGGTGGACGACCAGGTCGATCGAGGACGCGACGGTGGGCACCACGAAGCGGTCGGAGACGTTCTCGCCGGCGAGCAGCGGCAGCGTGCACATCTTGGTGATCGCCTCGCGGGCCGAGTTGGCGTGCAGGGTGCACATCCCGGGGACGCCCGCGTTGAGGGCCACGAGCAGGTCGAAGCTCTCCGCCTCGCGGACCTCCCCGATGACGATCCGGTCCGGGCGCATGCGCAGCGCCTCCTTGACCAGGCGGCGCAGCGGGATCTCGCCGGTCCCCTCGAGGCTCGGCTGCCGGCACTGCATGGAGACGACGTCCCGCACGGCGAACCGGAGCTCGAACACCTCCTCGCACGTGACGACGCGCTGCGTGGGCGGGACCGAGCCCGCGAGAGCGTTGAGCATCGTCGTCTTGCCCGCCTGCGTAGCGCCCGCGACGAGGATGTTCAGCCCGGCGCAGACCGAGGCGTCGAGGAACGTCGCCGCCTGCGGGGTGAGCGACCCGAGCCGGACGAGGTCGTCGAGGTGCGACGCACGGACGACGTGCTTGCGGATGTTGACCGCCCATGCGCTGCGCGTGACGTCAGGGATGACCACGTGGAGCCGCTCGCCCCCGGGAAGCGAGGCGTCGACGAACGGGCTGGACAGGTCCAGCCGGCGTCCGGACGAGCGCAGCATCTGCTCGACGAGGTCGCGCACCTGCTCCGCGGTGAGGATCGTCGTCGTGAGCTCGGACCTGCCGCCCCGCGCGACGAAGACCTGCGACGGCGCGTTGATCCAGATCTCCTCGATCTCCGGGTCGTCGAGGTAGGGCTGGAGCGGTCCGAGGCCGGCCACGGAGTCGACCACCGCGCGACCGGCGGCCGTCGGGTCGGCGAGCGGCGCGACGGCTCCGAGCGCGCTGCGCGTCTCGTAGTCGGCGACCACCTCGCGGACGAGCTCGTCGACCGCAGCCCGATCGCGCGCGGGGTCCACCCCGCGGCGTCGGACGAGCTCGCGCACCTCGCCCTCGAGCACGCCGACGGCGTGCGTGTCCGTAGACATCTCGAGCATTCCCCCTGCTCTGCTGGCCGGCTGCCCCGCCGGACCGAAAGACCTGACCGAGAGAGTAGGGCATCCGCGCGACTCGCGGGAGAGCCCTGTGGATACCCGCGCCGGGAGGCTCGCGATCACGGCCGCGCCCGCCGGGGAACCCGCCCGCGCCGTCCCACATCGTGGGCACGGGCGGCGCTAGGGTCGGGTCATGACCGACCTCCCGCCCGGCCGCTGGCAGGCGGCCGCCCGCGCCACCGGCCTCCTCGGCGCGGACGGCACGGTCGCGGCGACGGTCTTCGCCGAGATGACGGCCCTCGCGCACCGCACGGGCGCGATCAACCTGGGGCAGGGGTTCCCGGACGTCGACGGCCCGGCGACGGTCAAGCACGCGGCGGTCCGCGCGATCGAGGAGGGCCAGAACCAGTACGCGCCGGGTCCGGGCATCCTCGAGCTGCGCAACGCCGTCGCGAGCCACCAGTACCGCCACTACGGGCTGGACCCCGACCCGGAGACCGAGGTCCTCGTGACGACGGGTGCGACGGAGGCCCTCGCCGCGACGATCCTCGCGCTCGCCGGCCCGGGCGACGACGTCGTCACGCTCGAGCCGTTCTACGACTCGCACGCCGCGTGCATCGCGCTCGCGGGGGCGAACCACGTGACGGTCCCGCTCGTGGCGGGCCCGGACCGCTTCCGGCTCGACCTCGACGCCCTGCGCGCCGCGGTCACCGACCGCACGCGGCTGATCCTCGTGAACTCGCCCCACAACCCCACGGGCACCGTCCTCGACCTCGACGAGCTCGACGCGATCGCCGCCTTCGCGCGCCGTCACGACGCGGTCGTCGTCACGGACGAGGTCTACGAGCACCTGACGTTCGACGACGCCCGGCACGTGCCGATCGGCACCCTCCCCGGGATGCGCCAGCGCACGATCACGATCTCCTCGGCCGGCAAGACGTTCTCGTTCACCGGCTGGAAGATCGGCTGGCTGCACGGGCCGGAGCCGCTCGTCACCGCGGTCCGCACGGTCAAGCAGTTCCTCACCTACACGTCGGGCGCGCCGTTCCAGCCCGCGATCGCCGACGCCCTGTCCGACGACGAGACCCCGCGCGCGCTCGCCGACTCGCTCGCCGCGCGTCGGGACCTGCTGTGCGAGGGCCTCGTCCGGGCCGGGTTCGACGTCGTCGTGCCGCAGGGCACGTACTTCGTCATCGCCGACGGCGCTCCGCTCGGTTTCGAGGACGGCACCGCCCTGTGCCGCGAGCTGCCCGCCCTCGCGGGCGTCGTCGCCGTCCCCGTGAGCGCGTTCTGCACGCCGGGGTCGACGACGGCCCGCGCGCTGGCCTCACGGGTGCGGTTCACGTTCGTCAAGCGCGAGGACGTGCTGCGCGAGGCGGTGGGGCGGCTCGCCCGCCTTGGCACGACGCCTCGCTCCTGAGCGGGCCTCGACCCGGTCGCCTGATCTGGATCGACCCGAACAGCGCGGAGCCGGTTCAGCCGCAGACGCCGGGTTGCAGCTCCTCGACCGGGGTCTCGGGCGTCGTGCCCGGGTCAGTCGTCCCGGGATCGGTCGTCCCAGGATCGGTCGTGCCGGCCCCCGGGTCGGTGGCGCCGGTGTCGGTCCCGGTCGCCGGGTCGGTCGTGCCGTCCGCAGGGGCAGTCGCGTCGTCGCGGGGGTCGGTGACGGGCTCGTGGCCGGGCGGGGGCGCGTCGTCGATGAGCCGCTGCCAGATGGCGTCCGCCTCCGACGTCCACTCGACCCGGTTGCGGTCGCTCGCCGCCTCCACGACGGGTACCTGCGTGAAGACGACCTCGGAGGGCTTGATCGCGCGAAGGCTGAACGCGAGGCCCGCGAGCGCCGTCGGGTCCGCGATCGTGGGGTCGGCGCTGATCGAGCTGAGCACCGCCTCGATGACGCCGTAGAGCTGGGGCGAGTTGGTGATGATGTTCTGGGAGAGCAGCTCGCGCACGGCCGAGTCGATGAACGCCTGCTGGCGCGCGATGCGCGTGAGGTCGGACCCCATCTCGAGCCCCATGCCCGTCCCGTGGCGCGCCCGGAGGAAGCTGATCGCCTCGTGGCCGTTGAGCGTGTACTCCCCGGCCGGCAGGTCGAGGGTGCCGTACCGGGGGCTCTCCTTGACGGGCTCCGGGAAGCACATGGTGACGCCGTCGATGGCGTCGACGACACCGATGACCCCGGTCATCTTGACGACGACGTGGTTGGTGATCGGGACGCCCGTGAGGTCCTGCACCGCGGTGATCGTGCACGCGGCGGCGTACGTCATGTCGTCGACACCGCCCGACCCGATCTGGAACGCCTCGTTGAACATCGTGTTGCGCCGCGGGCCCGACATCGACCCGTCGGGCAGGTTGCACGCCGGCAGGTCGACGAGCGAGTCGCGGGGGATGGACACGACCTCCATGCGCGTGCGGTCGCCGGACACGTGCACGATGAACGTCGTGTCCGACCGCATGCCCTCCTCCTCGCCGGCGATCGCGGCGTTCTCGGCGTCGCGGTAGTCCGTGCCCATGACGAGGATGTTGAGCGACTTGCCGGCGAACGGGTCGGACGGGTCCTTCGGCGGCTCGGCCGTCGGGCCACCGACGACGAGTCCCGACACGTCGCTCACGGTGATCTTCGACTTGAGGTCGAGGTAGACGGCTCCCGCACCGACGGCGACGAACACGAGGGCCCCGGTGAGGACGAGCCCGACGGCCCGCGCGACGCGGTGCGAGCGCAGCGCGCGCGCGTGGTGGGGGCCGCCGGAGGGCTTGTCCTCGCCGCCCTTCCGGGAGGCCGTCGTCGGTGTCGCGCGAGGCCGCGAGCGCGGGGTCGACGAGGCGTGGGCGGTCGTTGGCACGGTCCGAGGGTAAGGGGTGCGGCGTGGATGCGTGCGCCGAACCAGCAGGAGGACGTGTGAAAGGGCGGCGAAGACCGGCCGTGGCGTCAGACGGGCGTGTGCCAGCCGCCGCGGCGGAACGCGGGCGTGGCGAGGGCGAGCACGAGCAGCGACGCGACGACCGCGCCGAGCATGACGGTCGCCATCGCGACGGCGTCGCCCCCGAGGACGCCGACGAGCGGGCTCACGAGCCCGGCGACGCCGGACTGGAACGCCCCGATGACGGCGGCCGCGGTCCCGGCGATCTCGCCGTGCCGGGTGAGCGCGAGCGCGGAGGCGTTCGCGGGGATCATGCCCTGCATCGACAGGACGAGGAAGAGGGCGGCGACGATCCCGACGATCCCGCCCGCGCCGGTGAGCGCGACGACCAGCAGCCCGACGGCGAACACGCCCTGCACGACGAGCGCGGTCCGGAGCAGGCGCACGGGGGCGACACGGCGGACGAGAGCGGCGTTGGCCTGCGCGGACAGAACGAGACCGATGCCGTTGACGGCGAAGAGGAGCGCGAACTGACCGTGGCTGAGCCCGTACCCCTCCTGGAGGACGAACGGCGACCCGACGACGTAGCTCATGAGCACGGCCTGGCCGAGTCCGGGGAGGACGGCGAGCGCGACGAAGTGGCGGTCGCGCAGGAGGCTCGCGTAGCCGCGCAGGACGGTCCGCGCCCCGGCGGGTCGCCGTCGCTCGAGCGGCAGGGACTCGGGCATCCAGAGCAGCACGATCGCGCCGAGCGCGATGCCGCCGAGCGCGAGGACCCAGAACACCGCGCGCCACGTGGCGTGGGCCCCGATGAACGACCCGATCGACGGGGCCAGGAGCGGGGCGAGCCCGATGACGAGCATGAGGCGCGACAGGATGCGCGCGGCGTCCGACCCGGTGAAGCGGTCGCGGATCGCGGCGATCGCGACGACGGAGGCGGACGCGTTGAAGAACCCCTGCAGCACGCGGAGCCCGACGAGGATGCCGATGTTGGGCGCGAGCGCGCACAGGAGCGAGGTCACGACGTGCAGCGAGAGCCCGACGAGGACGGGCAGGCGCCGGCCGTAGCGGTCGGAGAGCGGCCCGATGACGAGCTGGCCGACCGCGCCGCCGAGGAGCATCCCGGACAGGGTGAGCTGCGCGAGCGAGTCGGGCGCGCCGAGCTCGGCGCCCACCTCCGGCAGGAGCGGGAGGTACATGTCGACCGTGAGCGCGGGGAGCGTGGCGAGCGCGCCGAGGAGCAGCACCCAGCGGGCGGACGATCTCGGTCGGGGCACGGCGGGGTCGACCGAGGACGAGGGCATGACGCCCATCGTATCGATTCGATCGCGCCGGACGAGGCGTTCGGGGCGTGAGCCTGCTCTCCCTCGCCGCCCGCGCGTGGGTGGCGTGCGGCAGGCTGGGAGGCATGTGCGGACGCTATGCCTCCTTCCGGGACGCGCAGGACCTCGCGGACGAGTTCGCGATCGCGGACGTCGCCGACGACGCGCGGCTCCTGCCGCCGTCGTGGAACCTCGCGCCCACGGACCCGGTGCGGATCGTCGTCGAGCGCGCCGCGAAGGACACGGGCGAGGTCCGGCGCTCGCTGCGGGTGGCGCGCTGGGGCCTCGTGCCCTCATGGTCCAAGGACGCGAGGGGCGGCGCGCGCATGATCAACGCGCGCGCGGAGTCGATCCTCGACAAGCCGGCGTTCGCCAAGCCGTTCGGCGTGCGGCGCTGCCTGGTCCCGGCGGACGGCTACTACGAGTGGCGCGTCCTGCCCGACGGCGCGGCGCCGGCAGGGTCCGCGAGCGCGCCGCCGCGCCGGGGCAAGGTCCCCAAGCAGCCGTACTGGATCGCCCCGGGCGACGGCGAGAGCGCCGCGTTCGCCGGGCTCTACGAGTTCTGGCGCGACCGGTCCAAGGCCGACGACGACCCCGACCGCTGGCTCGTCTCGACCACGATCATCACGACGGACGCGGCGCCGTACCTCGCCGAGATCCACGACCGCATGCCGCTGGCCCTGCCCTCCGACGCGTGGGACGCGTGGCTCGACCCGGCCGTCGACGCCCGTGGGGCGGCCGACCTGCTCGGGCTCGGCGGCCCGCACGACGACGTCCCCATGGTCGCGCGCGAGATCTCGACGCTGGTCAACTCGGTGACGAACGACGGGCCCGGCCTGCTCGAGGCCGTCTGACGGCCGCGCCTCGGCGCGAGAGGGCGGCGGCAGTCAGCCGCGGTAGGCCCACTGGAGGCGCACGGGCTCGATCGTGCCGAGCCCCTGCACCTCGGTCTCGGGCTGCGCCGTGAGCGCGAAGCGCTGGTCGCCTGCGAGCAGGCCCGCGGTCTCGCGGTCGACGAGGACCGTCGTCGGCTCGGCGATGTCCACGAGGCGGGCGGCGAGGTTGACGCTCGGCCCGAACACGTCGCCGAACCGCGAGAGCACCCGGCCCCACACGAGGCTCACGCGGACGGGCGGGACGTCGACGTCCTCCTCGCGCCCGCCGGCCTCGGCCAGGCCGAGCGCGACGCGCGCCCCGGTCGCGACGTCGTCGGCGACGTAGAGCACGGCGTCGCCGATCGTCTTGACGACGCGCCCGCCCGCGGCGGTGATGACGTCGCGCGCGCTGGTCTCGAAGAGCTGGACGAACTCGGCGAGCTCGCTCGACCCGAGCCCGCGCGTGCGCTGCGTGAACGAGACGATGTCCGCGAACCCGACGGCCCGCGGCAGCGGGAGCTCGTGCTCGTCGACCGCGGTGGCCCGCGCGTCGGAGAACTCGACCGCGAACCGACCCGCGACCGCGGCGAGTTGGCGGCGCCACGCGTGCAGGAGCTGCTCCTCGAGGACCGGCGCGAGCTCGGGCAGCCGGTCGAGGACGAGGAGGCGCGCGCTCGTGTCGTCGAGGTCGAACCGGCGCGTCATGTGCTCGACGAGCGCCTCGACCTGCCACAGCACGAGCCGCTCGGTGGTGTGCCCGGTGGACCGGATGAGGGTCGTCAGGGCACGCTCGTCGAGCCGTTCCGTCGCGGCGAAGTCGAACACGTCCGCGAGCGCCTGCGCGTCCCTCTCGGTGAACGCGTGCTCCTCCCCTTCGGTGAGGGGGAGGCCGAGCGCCTGCCAGTAGGCGCGCACCCGGTCCGTCCCGACGCCCGCGCGCTCGGCGAGCCGCTCGACGGTCAGGGTGCGAGGTCCCCCGAGGAGCGCCTCGTCGAGCACGGCCTCGGTCGCCTCGGTGTCCGGGGCCGCCTCGCCGCCGTCCCCGCCGTTCGGAGACGTGGTGGTGGGGACGGGCTCGTTCTGCTCAGGGTCCACGGGCACCCGGCGATCCTATTCCTCGGCCAGGGTCGGTGAGATCGGCGGTCGTGACCGAGATCGGCAGGGACGCGCGAGATCGGCGGTCGTGACCGCCGACGTCGTCCCGGACTGCCGATCTCGGCCGCAGACCGTCACCCGTGCGGGCGCAGGTGGTGGACGTCGCCGCTGTGGTGGACGCTCGTCGTGCCGTCGTCGTCGCGCACCACCAGTCCGCCGTCGGGCGCGAGCGCCGTGGCGAGCCCGACGACGTCGCCGCCCGCGACGCGCTCGACCCGCACGCGCGTGCCGAGCGTGGCGCTGACCTGCGCGCAGTCGGCGTCGAGCCCGGCGGCGTGCGCGTCTCCCCCGGCGTCCTGCCAGCGGGCGAGGACCTCGCCGAACGCCTCGTGGAGCGCGACGAGCAGGACCTCGCGGTCGGTCGTCGCGGCCCCCACGAGGGCGAGCGAGGTGGCCGTGGGGACGGGGAGCTCGTCGCGTGCCTGGGAGACGTTGAGCCCGACGCCGACGACGACACCGCCGTCGGGCAGCACCTCGGCGAGGATGCCGGCGACCTTGCGCAGCGGCGCCTGGTCGCCGGCTCCCGGTGACGCGACGTCCAGCGACCCCGGCGCGGCGCCCGGGTCCGGCACGAGGACGTCGTTCGGCCACTTGACGACCGCGTCGACCCCGGCGGTCGCGCGCAGCGCGCGGGCGGTCGCGAGCCCGGCGAGGAGCGGGAGCCAGCTCAGCGCCTCGCGGGGCACCTCGGGGCGCAGCAGGAGCGAGCCGAGGAGCGCGGCGCGCGGCGGCGTCGTCCACGAGCGCCCGAGCCGGCCGCGGCCGCCGGGCTGGTGCTCGGCGACGAGGAGCGCCGGCGCGGGCCAGGCGTCCGGGTCGTCGGCGACCGCGCGCGCGAGCTCGGCGTTCGTCGACGCCGACTCGGGGACGACCTCGAGCCGGGCGAGGGGCCCCGCGGGCGCCACGAGCAGCTCTCGTAGGAACTCCGCCCGCAGCGGGGGCCGCCCGTCGCCGTCGGGCCTGGTCTCGTCGTCGCGCGCGCTCGCCATGCCCGCCATCCTCCCGCACGCGGACGGCCCGGCACGAGGGTGGGCGGGGACCACGGCCGCGTCCGTGGGCGTCGACGTCGGGTTTGTCGACACCCACCAAGACCCGCCCCGGACGTGCTGGCGTCGCCCGCATCGAGTTGGCGCCACCCGCCAACTAGGCTCGGGTCCGTGACGGACTCTGCGACCACCTCGCCCGCGACGCCCGAGGCACCCCCGACATCGCCCGACGCGCCCCACCTCGTGGGCACCGCGGCCAAGCTCGCCGACCTCGACCGTCGTCGCGCCGAGGCGACGGAGCTGCCCGAGGAGGCGGCGCGGACCAAGCAGCACGCGCGCGGCAAGAAGACGGCGCGCGAGCGCATCGAGGCGCTGCTCGACGAGGGCAGCTTCGTCGAGCTCGACGCGTTCGCGAAGCACCGCTCGCACAACTTCGGGCTCGAGAAGAAGCGCCTGGCGGGCGACGGCGTCGTCGTCGGGCACGGCACGATCGACGGCCGCCAGGTGTGCGTGTACTCCCAGGACTTCACGGTGTTCGGCGGGAGCCTCGGCGAGGTCCACGGCCAGAAGATCACCAAGGTGCAGGACCTCGCGCTGCGCACCGGCGTGCCGCTGATCGGCATCTCCGACGGCGGCGGCGCCCGCATCCAGGAGGGCGTCGCGGCGCTCACGCAGTTCGCGGAGATCTTCCGCCGCAACGTCGCGTCGTCGGGCGTGATCCCGCAGATCTCGCTCATCCTCGGTCCCAGCGCGGGCGGCGCGGTGTACTCCCCCGCGCTGACCGACTTCATCGTCATGGCCGACAAGACGTCGAACATGTTCATCACCGGACCGGACGTGATCCGCGCGGTGACGGGCGAGGACGTGGGCTTCGAGGAGCTCGGCGGTGGTCTGACGCACAACGAGAAGTCCGGCGTCGCGCACTACCTCGGCGCGGACGAGGACGACGCGATCGACTACGTGCGCCACCTCGTGTCCTACCTGCCGCAGAACAACCTCTCGGACGCGCCGTCGTTCCCGCCCGACGACGTCGAGCTCGACGTCACGGAGGAGGACCTCGAGCTGGACGCGCTCGTGCCCGACTCGGACTCGCAGCCGTACGACATGCGCACCGTGATCGAGCACGTGCTCGACGAGGGCGCGTTCCTCGAGGTGCAGCCGCTGTTCGCGAAGAACGTGCTCGTCGGGTTCGGGCACGTCGAGGGCCAGTCCGTCGGCGTCGTCGCGAACCAGCCCCTCGCGATGGCGGGCACGCTCGACATCGACGCCGCGGAGAAGGCGGCGCGGTTCGTGCGCACGTGCGACGCGTTCAACATCCCGGTGCTCACTCTCGTGGACGTCCCCGGCTTCCTGCCGGGCGTCGACCAGGAGCACCAGGGCATCATCCGGCGCGGCGCCAAGCTCATCTACGCCTACGCCGAGGCCACGGTCCCGCTCGTCACGGTCATCACGCGCAAGGCGTACGGCGGGGCGTACATCGTCATGGGCTCCAAGCAGCTCGGCGCCGACGTCAACCTCGCGTGGCCGACGGCGCAGGTCGCCGTCATGGGCGCGGGCGGCGCGGTGAGCATCCTCCAGCGGGCGGCACTCAAGCGCGCGGCCGACGCGGGCGACGACGTCGAGGCGGAGCGCGCCCGGCTCGTCGCCGAGTACGAGGACGCGATCGTCAACCCGTGGGACGCCGCCGAGCGCGGGTACGTGGACGCGGTCATCCGTCCGTCCGAGACACGCGTGCAGGTCGTGCGGGCGCTGCGCGCGCTGCGCACCAAGCGCGCGACCCTGCCGCCCAAGAAGCACGGCAACATCCCGCTGTGACCACGAGCGAGCACGAGCACCCGACGAACCTCGCGAGGGAGAACCAGGAATGAGCCACGACGACGCCACGCACGGACCCGTCCCGCTCGGGTCGGTGGACCCGGCGCCGCTGCACGCCGCGGTCGACGCGCTCACGGCGGCGCTGCACGAGTACGTCGAGACCGCGGTCGGGGTGCGGGCCGAGTTCGGGGCGTCCGAGGCGGACGAGGACCCGCGCGTGCTCGCGCTCGAGGGCCGCATCGGCGCGCTCAACGCGCGGCTGTTCGACGAGCTGCACGGCACGCTCGGCATCCACGCCGACCTCACGACGTCGGTGTGGGATCCGGGCGCCGACGAGGAGGTCGACGAGGACGCCTCCCCGGCGGACGTGCAGGACGACACCTTCACGCTCGACTACGTCGTCATGACGCACCCCGGCGGGCCGGACCTCGACGACGTCGTCGGGCTGCTGGACCGGTGGGGCCACGAGGCGCGCGAGCGGCTCGTCGAGGCCGGGTACGCCGTCCCCGAGTGGGGCGTGGGGCGCGGGGCGGACGACGACCACGACCACGACGAGGACGACGAGTGAGCACGCCACGGCCCGGTTCCCCGAGCGTCCGCGTCGTGCGCGGCGTGCCGGACGAGCTCGAGGTCGCGGCGCTCGTCGCCGGCCTCGCCGCGGCGGCCGCCGCGAGCGGCCTTCCGGACGACGTCGCGCCCGTCGACGAGTGGACCAACCGGGCGCGCGGGCTGCGCGGGACCGGGGACGGCGCGACCGCGAAGAGCTTCGGCGGGCGCTCCGGCCGGCACAACGCCGACTCGTGGCGCTGGAGCCTGCGGTCGTGACGACGCCGAGCACGTCGCCGCGCACGCGCCGCCTGCCCGAGCGGGGCGTGCTCGTCGAGCTCCCCGCGTCCGCCGACGAGGTCGAGGCGGACCCGACGAGCCTGCCGGCCGTGGAGCCCGTGCCGGGCTGGCGCCGGTGGGCCTGGGCCGTGGCGTTCGTGCCGACCGTCGCGCTGCTCGTCTACCAGCGCCTCGCGTCGGGCCGTGGCTGGCCCGTGCCGGACGCCGTCGTGGTGGTCGCGACGCTGGGGCTCCTCGTCACGGCCCTGCTCGCGCTCGTGCGCTACCGGGACGACCGTGTGATCGCGGGGCTCACCCGTGGCCGTGACGCGCTGCTCGCCGCGCCGGTCCGGGCGACCGGGACGCTCGTGCTCCCCGACGCGGGTGCCGCGGACCTGGCGGCGGGCACGGCGGCAGGCACTGCGGAGGGCACGGCAGAGGGCTCGATGGAGGGCGCCGCCACGGGCGCCCGGACGGCCGGGCCGACGGTCGTCCGGACGACCCTGGTCGTGACCACCGCGTCCGGCGCGAGGACCGCACGACCGGCGCGCGTCGTCGTGCCCGACGGCGTGGTGGGCCCGCGCGCGGGCGACCCGGTCGCCGTCTGGCACGCCGCGGACGACACGGACGCCACGGGGGTGCTCCTGGTGCGCTACCACCGTGCCTGGGCGGACGACCTCGTGGCGGCACTGCGCGGCCGCACCGACACCGCTCCCGACGCGGCGCCACCCCCGGACCCGTCCGGCGAGCCGACCGAGGACGACCGCGGGGAGAGCCCGGAGAATCCGGCAGACCCGCGACCGGGTGCCGAGTAGTCTCGACCGGGTGAGCGACACCACCACCACACCCGCCGGCGCATCCGCCGGGACCCCCGACCGCACACCCACGCCGATCGACGCCGTCGCCGAGGCCTACGTCACGCGGATCGCCGAGCTCGACCCGATCGCCGCGACCGCGATGGGCCTGTCCGGCTACGACCACCTCGTCTCCGACCTCTCGCCCGCCGGGCACGACGCGCGGGCCGACGCCGACCGCGCGGTGCTGCGCGAGCTCGAGGGCCTGGAGCCGGTCGACGACGTCGACCGGGTCACCCTGGCCGCGATGCGCGAGCGCGTCGGTCTCCAGCTCGAGCTGCACGAGGCGGGCGAGCCGCTGGCGACCCTCAACAACATCGCGTCGCCGGTGCAGGAGCTGCGCGACGTCTTCGACATCATGCCGACCGGGACCGTCGAGGCGTGGGAGAACATCGCGTCCCGCCTCAACTCCCTCCCCGGCGCGGTCGACGGGTACATGGCCTCCCTCACCGAGGCGGCAGCGCGCGGCAACGTCGCCGCGATCCGTCAGGTGCGGATCGGCGTGCAGCAGTCGCGCGAGCTCGCCGACGCGAAGGGCTCGTTCTTCACGACGTTCGTCGCCGGCCCCGAGGCCAGCGCCGTCCTCGACGACTCCTCGGCGTGCTCGCTCGTGCGCAAGGAGCTCGAGCTCGGCGCCGCCGCGGCGCGCGAGGCCTACGGCCGCCTCGCGGACTTCCTCGAGACGACGCTGGCGCCACAGGCCCGCGAGCAGGACGCCGTCGGCCGCGAGCGCTACGGGCTCTTCTCGCGCACGTTCCTCGGCGCGCAGGTCGACCTCGACGAGACGTACGCGTGGGGGCTCGAGGAGCTCGCGCGCGTCGTCGCCGAGCAGGAGGAGATCGCGGGCCGCATCGCCGGACCGGGCGCGAGCGTCGAGGACGCCGTCGCCGCGCTCGACGCCGACCCGGCGCGCACGCTGCACGGCACCGACGCCCTGAGGTCCTGGATGCAGGAGACGTCGGACGCCGCGATCACCGCGCTGAACGGCGTCCACTTCGACGTCCCGACCCCGGTGCTGGACCTCGAGTGCATGATCGCGCCGACCCAGACGGGCGGGATCTACTACACGCCGCCGAGCGACGACTTCTCCCGGCCCGGCCGCATGTGGTGGTCGGTGCCGTCGGACGTCACGGAGTTCAACACGTGGCGCGAGAAGACGACCGTTTACCACGAGGGCGTCCCCGGCCACCACCTGCAGTGCGGCCAGGCCGTGTACGCGCGCGCGACGCTCAACACGTGGCGCCGGCTCGCGTGCTGGGTCTCGGGCCACGGCGAGGGCTGGGCCCTGTACGCGGAGCGCCTCATGGCGGACCTCGGGTTCCTCGACGACGACGGCGACCGTCTGGGCATGCTCGACGCGCAGCGCATGCGCGCGGCGCGCGTCGTGCTCGACATCGGCGTGCACCTCGGCCTGCCCGCGCCCGAGCGGTGGGGCGGCGGGACCTGGGACGCCGACAAGGCGCTCACGTTCCTGCGCGCCAACGTCAACATGCCGGACTCGTTCGTGCGCTTCGAGCTCGACCGCTACCTCGGGTGGCCGGGCCAGGCGCCGTCGTACAAGGTCGGGCAGCGCCTGTGGGAGGCCACGCGCGACGATGCGCGCGCCGCTGCCACCGCGCGCGGCGAGTCGTTCGACGCGAAGGCGTTCCACGCGCGCGCGCTGAACCTCGGCTCGGTCGGCCTGGACGTGCTGCGCGACGCGCTCTCCTCGTGACCCGGTCGTCCACCCCGCCCGGGTCGGCCTCGCGCCGGCCCGGGCGGGGCGGTCCCGCCCTGAGGGCCTGACGCGTGGGCGCCGTCCTCACCGGTTTCGCCATCATCGCCGTGGTCGTCGCGGCCGGGTACGTCACCGCGCGCCTCGGGATCGGCGGACCCGACGCGCGGACGGCGCTCAACCGCGTCGGGTTCTTCGTCGCGAGCCCCGCCCTGCTGTTCACCGTGCTCGCGCAGGCCGACGTCGGAGCGCTCTTCCAGGCACCGCTCGCAGTCGCGGCGGCGTCGGCCGTCGTGACCGCGGGCGTGTTCGTGCTCGTCGACCGGCTGTGGCTGCGGCTCCCCGCCCCCGAGGCGACCATCGGGGCGGTCGGCTCCGGCTACGTGAACGCGAACAACATCGGCCTGCCCGTCGCGGTGTACGTGCTGGGCGACGCGACCGCCGTCGTGCCGGTGATCCTGCTCCAGCTCCTCGTGCTCGCCCCCGTCGCGCTGCTCGTCCTCGACGCGACGACGAGCGGGCGCCTGTCCTGGCGATTCGTCCTCGCGCAGCCCGTGCGCAACCCGATCATCCTCGGGTCCTTCGCGGGCGCCGTCGTCTCGTTGACCGGCTGGACCCCGCCCGTCGCGGTCACGGCCCCGCTCGAGATCCTCGGCGGCGCCGCCATCCCCATGATCCTGCTCGCGTTCGGCATGTCGTTGCACGGCACCAGGCCGCTGCGCCGCGGCGAGCCCCGCGCGGCCGTCGGGGTGGCGAGCGTCGCGAAGCTGCTCGTCATGCCCGTCGTCGCGTTCGCCGTCTCCCGGCTCGTGCTCGGTCTCGACGACGCCGCGGTCGCGTCGGCCGTCACGCTCGCCGCGCTGCCGACCGCCCAGAACGTCTACAACTACGCGGCGCGGTTCGGGCGGGGTGAGATCCTCGCGCGCGACACGATCCTCGTCACGACCCTCGGCTCGCCCGTCGTGCTGCTCGTCGCCGCGCTGCTGGTCGCGTAGCGGGTTCGTCGGCGGGCGGCACGCCCCGTCGCGCCGGTGCCCGACGGGTAGTCTGCGCGGGTGCTCCGACTCGTGCTCGCCTCCCGCTCCCCCGCCCGCCTCGCGACGCTGCGCGCGGCCGGCGTCGAACCCCTCGTGCGCGTGTCGGGCGTCGACGAGGACGCGGTCCTGCGCGCGGCCGCCGCGGAGCGCGGCGGGCTCGACCCCGTGGACGCGGTGCTCGTCCTGGCCCGGGCGAAGGCGGAGGAGATCGTGCGCACGCTCGCCGACGACGGGTCCGGCACGCCGATCGACGACCCCGCGCTGCTCGTCGGCTGCGACTCGATGCTCGAGCTCGACGGTGAGGTGCTCGGCAAGCCCGCCGACGCCGAGGACGCCCGCGCCCGCTGGCGCTCGATGCGCGGGCGGGCCGGCGTCCTGCACACCGGCCACTGGCTCGTCGACCTTCGCCCGCTGCCCGACGGCGGGACGGGCACCGCGGCAGGAGCCACGAGCTCGACGACCGTGCACTTCGCGGACCTCACCGACGACGAGATCGACGCGTACGTCGCCACGGGCGAGCCGCTGCACGTCGCGGGCGCGTTCACGGTCGACGGCCTCGGCGGGCCCTACGTCGAGCGCATCGAGGGCGACCACCACGGCGTCGTCGGCATCAGCCTCCCGCTGCTGCGGTCGCTGCTCCGGGAGGCCGGCGTCGCGTGGCACGAGCTGCGCGCCTGAGACCGGGCGGCCGACGTCGGTCGTCGATGCTCGTTGTGGGTGCCGGACAACCCCACGGGACGAGCGAGGCCCAGGAGCGCGCCGCTATGGAGGTTTCCTCCAACCGCCCCGCATGCGCCTTGGCATGTTCTCCAATCTTGTCCGGTACCCGGCCCGGGAGCGTGAACGGCGCGGCGCGCACGCGTTACCGTGAGCCGTGCCCGCGAACCCCACCCGCCCCCTGAGCAAGGTCCTCGTCGCCAACCGTGGCGAGATCGCCGTCCGGATCGTCCGCGCCTGCGCCGACGCCGGCATCGCGTCCGTCGCGGTCTACGCGGACCCCGACCGGCAGGCGCCGCACGTGCACCTCGCCGACGAGGCGTTCGCGCTCGGCGGCTCCCGGGCGGCCGAGACGTACCTCGACATCGCGAAGCTGCTCGACGTCGCGCGCCGCTCCGGCGCGGACGCGGTGCACCCCGGGTACGGCTTCCTCGCCGAGAACGCGGAGTTCGCCCAGGCCGTCCTCGACGCCGGCCTCGTCTGGATCGGGCCCCCGCCGGCCGCGATCGACGCGCTGGGCGACAAGGTGAGCGCGCGCCACATCGCGCAGCGCGCGGGCGCCCCGCTCGTGCCCGGCACCCCCGACCCCGTCGCCGACGCGAGCGAGGTGCACGCCTTCGCCGCCGAGCACGGCCTGCCCATCGCGATCAAGGCGGCGTTCGGCGGCGGCGGCCGCGGCCTCAAGGTCGCCCGCACCGCCGACGAGATCGACGAGCTCTACGAGTCCGCGGTGCGCGAGGCCACGGCCGCGTTCGGGCGCGGCGAGTGCTTCGTCGAGCGCTACCTCGACACCCCCCGTCACGTCGAGACCCAGTGCCTCGCGGACGAGCACGGCACCGTCGTCGTCGTGTCCACGCGCGACTGCTCCCTCCAGCGCCGCCACCAGAAGCTCGTCGAGGAGGCCCCTGCGCCCTACCTCAGCGCCGCCCAGGAGGCCGAGCTGTACAAGGCGTCCGAGGCGATCCTGCGCGAGGCCGGCTACGTCGGCGCGGGCACGTGCGAGTTCCTCGTCGGCGCCGACGGCACCATCTCCTTCCTCGAGGTCAACACGCGCCTCCAGGTCGAGCACCCGGTGTCCGAGGAGGTCACCGGCATCGACCTCGTCCGCGAGCAGCTCCGCATCGCCGCGGGCGAGCCGCTCGGCTACACGTCGACGCAGGTGCGCGGCCACTCGATCGAGTTCCGCATCAACGGCGAGGACCCGGCCGCGAACTTCCTCCCCGCACCCGGCCGCATCTCGCGCCTGCGCTTCCCGTCCGGGCCCGGCGTGCGCGTCGACTCCGGCGTCGTCGAGGGCGACACGATCTCCGGCGCGTTCGACTCCATGATCGCCAAGGTCATCGTCACCGGCGCCACGCGCGAGCAGGCCGTCCAGCGCGCCCGCCGCGCGCTGCGCGAGCTCGAGGTCGAGGGCATCCCGACGGTCGTGCCGTTCCACCGCGCCGTGCTCGACGCCGAGGCGTTCGTCCCCACGGACGACGAGCCGTTCCGCGTGCACACCCGCTGGATCGAGACCGAGTTCGCGGACCAGCTCGCCGCACTCGCCCCCGCCCCGGCCGCCCCCGCCGACGATGACGACGAGCCCCTGGCGACCGAGCGCGTCGTCGTCGAGGTCGGCGGCAAGCGCCTGGAGGTCGTCCTCCCGGCGGGCCTCGGCATGGCCGCGGGTCGCGCCCGCACCGCGAACGCCGCCCGTCGGCCCGCACGGCGCAGCACCGGGAAGGCCAACGGCGGCGCCTCCGGCACGACGCTCGCCTCCCCCATGCAGGGCACGATCGTCAAGGTCGCCGTCGCCGACGGCACCCAGGTCGCCGAGGGCGACCTCGTCGTCGTGCTCGAGGCCATGAAGATGGAGCAGCCGCTCCTCGCCCACCGCGCCGGCACCGTCCGCTCGCTCTCCGCCACCGCCGGCGCGAGCGTCAGCTCCGGCACCGCCATCTGCGAGATCGTCGACTGACCCTCGGCGCCGCCGTCGGGCCCGCGCGCCGTCGTCCGTCTCGCGACCCGCAGACTCGGCTCGGGCGACCGGGTCGCTGCTCGGTGAACGCCCGCGGGACCGCCGGCACGGCCGACCATGCTGCGGTCCGGAGAACCGCCCCGACACGCCGGCTCGGGTGAACGCCACCTCCAGCACGTCGCGGCCCGCGCCGACCGAGGTACGGCCCGGTGCATGCCCGCCAGCCGGATCGGGTGACCGAGGCACGGCCCCGCACATGCCGGCGGCGTCGTCTCGGGCGCCCGAGGCGCGGCCCAGCGCATGCCCGCCAGGCGGCTCGGGTGACCGAGGTACGGCCCCGCGCATGCCCGCAGGTTCGGCTCGGGCGACCGAGGAGCGGCCCGGCGAACTACCCGCGGTCGGCTCGAGTGGTCGGGGTGGGGGCGCGCCCGGCCCGCCGCGCCGTCACCTCGGCCCCTCGGCCGACGTCGCCACCACCAAGAGTCCCGCGCGTGGTGACGAGAAGGGAGAAATGGCCCACGGGACAAGGCCCGCAGGGGCCACTTCTCGCATCTCGACAAGACCCTCCCTCCGCCGGGCGGCGCGACCGCCCGCCCAGGCCGAGCCTGTCCGCAGAACCGGGGCCGCGGGTCGTGCGGCGACGGACAGGACGAGCGGTGGGGTCGGACCGTGTGCGCAGGACGTCAGAGGCGCACTCCGAGAACCCCCGCCCGACAGACCAGGGTGACGGTGCGCCAGTCCAAGCACACGGTGCGACCCCACCGCGGACCCGACCCCGCGGGCAGGAGACCGTAATCCACGAGCGGACCTCGCGAGCAGTCGGCCCGATCCGGCACGGAGACGCGGGTGCTAGCCGGGCTGGGCGGCCGAGCGCATGGCGCGGCGGCCCGACGGCAGGGCGACGGCGACGGTGATGACGAGGAACATGAGGATCCCGGAGACGACGAGGAGCGACTCCACGGTGAAACGGTCGGCGAGCGGGCCGAACACGACCATGCCGAGCGGCATCGAGACGGCCATGACGATCCCGACGAACCCGAAGACGCGGCCCTGGCGCTCGGGCTCGACCGTCTCCTGCAGGACGGTCATGGACGTCGTCGAGAACGGCGGCACCGAGAGGCCGAGCAGGAACATGAAGACGAAGAACACCCACATGTTCGTCGAGAGACCCATCGCGACGGACAGCACGCCGAAGACGAACGTCGAGCCGACGATCATGGCGATGCGGTTCTTGAGCCCGCCCCACGTCGCGAGGAGCACGCCACCGAGCAGCATGCCGACGGAGAACGCGACCTCGTTGACGGTGAGCTTCCAGACCTCCTCGCCGAAGGTCCGCGCGACCATGAGCGGCGTGAGGTACGACGGCGCGACGATGAGCAGGAACACGACGGCATAGAGGCCGAGGACCCACCGGACGAACGAGTGGGAACCGAGGTAGCGGAAGCCCTCGACGAGGTCGTCGAAGTACCCGGCCCGCTCCCCCGCGGCGGCGTGCGCGAGCGTCGGGACGGGGACGAGGAGGAGGAGCCCGATCCCGATCGCGGCGGTGACGACGTCGACGAAGAAGACGGAGACGATGGACGTGCTCGCGTAGACCGCCGCGGCGACGGCGGGGGCGAGCAGCATCATCGCGGACTGGATCGACTGGTTGATCCCGTTGACGCGCAGCAGCTTGCTCGTCGGGACGATCTGCGGGAGCAGGGCCGCGACGGCAGGGGTCTGGATGCCGGCACCCGTGGAGCGGATCGCGAGCGCGGCGTAGATGAGCCAGAGATCGTCCGCACCGCCGAGCATGAGCAGCGCGAGCGCGAGGGTCGTCACGGCGATCGTGCCGTCCGCGGCGATGACGAGCGCCTTGCGGTTCACGCGGTCGGCCCACACGCCGCCGAAGATCGAGACGACGGCCTGCGGCAGGAACCCGAAGAGCGTGCTCAGCGCGAGCACGGCGCCGGACTTCGTCTCGATCGTCAGGTGCCACATCACGGCGTACTGCACGAGCATCGAGCCGAACAGGGAGACCGTCTGGCCGGAGAGGAAGATCGCGGTGTCCCGCCGCCACCGGGGCTTGGCGAGCGTGTCGTCGACCGGGGCGCCGGTCTCCGCGCCGTCGGAGACGTCGGCGGTGGGGGCGTCGGTGTTCTCGTACGGCGTATGGCTCACCCGCACATCCTGACGGCCGCCACCCACAGGGTCCACGGAATTCACCGTCGGCGGACGGTCAGTCGGCGGTGGGGACCTCGCCCACGTGCGCGATGTGCCCGAGCTGGCGCCACACGAGCGCGAGCGTGATGCCCGCGCCGACGAACGCGAACCAGAACGGTGCGGTGATCCCCCACGCCTGGGCGAGGACGCCGCCGAGCGCCTGCCCGACGACGCTGCCGCCGAACACGCAGACCATGTAGACCGAGCCGACCCGTCCCTGGAACTCCGTGGGGACGGCACGCTGCCGGATCGTGTTGGACACGGTGCCCCACACGAACGCGTACGCGCCGAAGACGACCATGATCGCGAGGGCGATCCAGCCGGTCGTGGTGAGGGCGAGCGCGAGGTGCATGAGGACCTCGAGCGAGAGGCACACGCGCATGAGGGTCGACAGGCGCACGTGCCGCTCGAGCCACCCGAACGACGCGATGCCCACGACGCCGCCGACGGCCGACGCCGTCGTGAGCAGCCCGAACCCGACCTCACCCATGTCGAGGTGGTCGAGCGCGTACTTGACGAGGACGCCCCACGGCGCTGCCCAGGTCACGTTGAAGGCGAGGATGACGATCGCGAGCGTCCGCACCGGGGCGTTCCCGAGGATCCACCGCACGCCCTCGGCGATGTCCTGGCGCACGTGCGTCTGCGTCTCGCGCACACCGCCCGGTGTGGTCGCGATCCGCCCCACGAGCACGACGGCGAGCCCGACGCACACGACCTGGACGACGAACGGCCAGACCATCCCGAGCGCGAAGAGGAACGCGCCCACGGGCGGCCCGAGCAGCTGGTTGGCGGTGAGGAACCCGGCCTGGAGCCGCGCGTTGCCCGTGCCGAGGTCGCGCGGCTCGACGAGCATCGGGAGCAGGGTCTGGGACGCGGAGTCCGCGAACACCTCGGCGACGCCGTAGAGGAACATCACGGCGAGCACGACGCCGATGCTCACGTGCCCGGTCACGATGAGGACGCACAGCGCCACGACGACGACCGCCCGCAGCGCGTTGGCCACCATGACGACGACGCGCCGGTCGAGGCGGTCGGCCAGCGCCCCGGCCCACAGCCCGAACAGGAGCCAGGGCAGTCGCTGCAGCAGGGCGGCGAGCGCGACGAGGAACGCGGAGTCCGTCTGGGACGCGACGAGCAGGGGCCCCGCCGCCAGGGCGATGCCGTCGCCGACGTTGCTCGTCCACGACGACGACAGCAGCCAGCGGAAGCTGGTGCCCATGCGTCGCGGTGCGACGACCTCCCCGATCCTGCTCACAAGCGGAGAAGCGTACGCCGCCGCGCCGTCTGCCCGGGCAACCTTTTCCGGACGCCGGCGTGGGGTGCGGTGCCGAGCGGCACGCCGGCCTGGCAGCATGGCCCCGTGACCATCCCGACCGCGCCCCGCGACCCCGGCGAGCCGCCCCCGCGGCTCCCCCGCCACCTGCAGCCGGGCGACGGCTGGGTGGAGTGCGCGTGCGGCCGGCGGCACTGGGGACTGTTCGGCGCCGCCGGGCTCCTGCTCGGACGGCGCGACGGAGCGGGCCGGCTGACCGACGTCGTGCTCCAGCACCGCGCCCCGTGGTCCGACCAGGGCGGGACGTGGGGAGTGCCGGGCGGCGCCGTCGGGCCGGACGAGACCCCTGTGCAGGGCGCGCTGCGCGAGGCGCAGGAGGAGGCGGGGCTCGAGCCGGCGCACGTGCGCGTCGTGGGCGAGCGCGTGCTCGACCACGGCCCGTGGCGCTACACGACGGTCCTCGCCGAGGTCGCGGACGGCGCGGTCGTCGAGCCGCGCGCGACGGACGCGGAGAGCGTCGAGGTCCGCTGGGTCCCGGTCGACGACGTCGCGACCCTCGACCTGCTGCCCGCGTTCGCGGACGCCTGGCCGAGCCTGCGCGCGGCGCTCGACCAGGGCGGCCCCGGGGCCTGACGGCCCGCGCCCGCAGGACCTTCGTCATCGATCCGCGTCGGACGCGCCCCGGGACCGGTCCGACGGCGTCGGGCCGGGGCACGATGGCGTCGTGCCCGAGGACACGTCGACCACGTACCGCGCGCTCGCGTCGTCGAGCCGGCTGACGCTGCTGCACGCCCTCCAGGAACGCGGCCCGATGACGGTCGCGGACCTGTCGCGCGAGGCGGCGCTCTGCCCGAGCGCGACGCGCGAGCACCTCCAGCGGCTCGCGGACGCGGGGTTCGTGCGCAGCGCCCCCGAGGTGCGCACGACGCGCGGACGCCCGCGCATCCTCTACGAGGCCATCGCGGGCGAGGACCCGCCCCGGGACGACGGCGCAGCGCGGCGCCTCGGCGAGTCGCTCGTCCGGGCCGCGCTGACCCGCGCGGTGCTCGGTCACGACGACGCCCCCCAGGACCCCGCGCACGCCCCCGCGCCCGGCTCCGGAGACGACCTCGCCGGGACCGCTCGCGCCGCGGGGCGGCGGCTCGCCGACGTGCTCCGTTCCTCGGGCCGGGAGGCGCCCGCGCCCACGCCGGAGAACCAGCTCGCCGCGCTCGACGACCACCTGCACCAGCTCGGGCTCGACCCCGAGCTCGAGGAGGAACGGCTGCGGTTCCACCTCTACCGGTGCCCGTTCCTCGCGCTCGCGGCCGACCGCGAGGACGTGGTCTGCGCGGTCCACCTCGGCCTCGTCCAGGGCGTGCTCGCCGGCGTCGGGGGGCCCGTCCGTGCGGAGGCGCTGCTGCCCTTCGTCGAGCCGCACCACTGCGTGCTGCAGCTCTCGCGCGCGGGCTGATTATTCACGGTCCGCGACCCGCCGCGGCTCCCGCCCGTCGGGTCATGCTGACGGCGCACCGGGTACGGGCCCGGCGTCACGACGTCGGTGTGGTCGTGACCTGCGACGACGGGAGGACGACATGACCGCCCCTGCCACCACCAGGCCGCCCTCGCTGCTGCGGGCGGTGCGCACGCCGTCGAGCGTGGACCTGTCGACGTGGGACCCCGAGGACGAGTCCCGCTGGGACCGCCGGTTCGCGTGGCGCACGCTGTGGATCACGACGTACAACCTCACGCTCGCGTTCTGCGCGTGGTACCTCGTGAGCGCGGTCGCGCCCCGGCTCAACGACGTCGGCTTCGACCTCACGACGGCGCAGCTCTACTGGCTCACGGCCGTCCCCGGCCTCGCCGGCGGGCTGTTCCGCATGGTCTACATGTTCCTGCCCCCCGTCGTCGGCACGCGCACGCTCGTGGGCGGGACGGCGACGCTCGTCCTCCTGCCGATGCTCGGCTGGGCGTTCGCCGTGCGTGACGCGAGCACGCCGTACTCGGTGCTCATGCTGCTCGCGGTCGCGGCGGGGATCGGCGGCGGCGCGTTCTCCGGCTTCATGCCCTCGACGAGCTACTTCTTCCCCAAGCGCATGGCGGGGACGGCGCTGGGGCTGCAGGCCGGGATCGGCAACTTCGGCGTGAGCCTCATCCAGTTCCTCACGCCGTGGGTCGTCGGCTTCGGCCTCCTCGGCACGGCGGTCCTCACGCCGCAGCAGACGGCGACGGGCAGCCACCTGTGGCTGCACAACGCGGGCCTCGTCCTCGTGCCGTGGACCGTGCTCGGCGCGGTGCTCGCCGCCCTGTACCTGCGCCGGGTCCCGGTGAGCGCGAACTTCCGCGAGCAGCTCGACATCTTCGGCAACAAGCACACGTGGATCATGACGGCGATCTACCTCATGACCTTCGGCGCGTTCAGCGGGTTCGCGGCGCAGCTCGGGCTGCTCATCGTCGCGCAGTACGGCGGGTTCGCGAACGCGCCCGACCCGCTGCGCTACGCGTTCCTCGGCCCGCTGCTCGGCTCGGCCGCGCGCGCCGGGTTCGGGCCGCTGTGCGACCGGTTCGGCGGCGCGGTCTGGACCCTCGTCGCCGGGATCGGCATGACGGTCTCGACGGTGTTCTCGCTGTTCTTCCTCGACCCGCACGACGTCGGGCAGTTCGGCTGGTTCCTCGCGGGGATGCTCGCGGTGTTCACCTTCGCCGGGATCGGCAACGCGGGGACGTTCAAGCAGATGCCGATGATCTTCCCGCGTCGTCAGGCGGGCGGGGTGATCGGCTGGACCGCCTCGATCGCCGCGTTCGGCCCGTTCCTCGTGGGCATCGGCCTGTCGCTCGTCCCCGCGCGGTCGTTCTTCGTCGGGTGCGCCGTGTTCTTCGCCCTGTGCACGTGGCTCACGTGGCACTACTACGCCCGACCGGGCGCCCCGAACCCCTCCTGACCCGACCGGGAACGCCGGCGACGCGTCCGCCGTCCCCGCCCCAGAGAACCCGAGGAGCTGTCGTGCCCCCACTCGACGAGCGCACCCCCCGTGACCCGGCGGACACCCTGCTGCGCCTGGGCAGCCGCCTGCGGCGCGGGAAGGTGTCGGACGACCTGCGGCAGGTGTTCCTGACCGGCGGGCGCCAGGGCGACGTGTTCTACCGCGACCGCTGGTCCCACGACAAGGTCGTGCGCTCCACCCACGGCGTGAACTGCACCGGGTCCTGCTCCTGGAAGGTCTACGTCAAGGACGGCATCATCACCTGGGAGACCCAGCAGACCGACTACCCCTCCGTCGGCCCCGACTCCCCCGAGTACGAACCCCGCGGCTGCCCCCGCGGCGCCGCGTTCTCCTGGTACACCTACTCCCCCACCCGCGTGCGCTACCCCTACGTCCGCGGCACCCTGCTCGACCTGTACCGGCGCGCGAAGGACGAGGTGGGCGGCGACCCCGTGCTCGCGTGGGCGAAGGTCACGTCCGACCCGGGGTCGGCCCGCGCCTACAAGTCGGCGCGCGGCAAGGGCGGGCTCGTGCGCACCACCTGGGACGAGGCCGCCGAGATCGTCGCCGCCGCCCACGTCCACACCATCAAGACCTACGGACCCGACCGCGTCGCCGGGTTCTCCCCCATCCCCGCGATGTCCATGGTGTCGCACGGGGTGGGTTCGCGGTTCGTGCAGCTCCTGGGCGGGAGCATGCTGTCGTTCTACGACTGGTACGCCGACCTCCCGGTCGCGTCCCCGCAGGTGTTCGGCGACCAGACCGACGTCCCGGAGTCCGCCGACTGGTGGAACTCCACCTACTGCATCATGTGGGGCTCCAACGTCCCGGTCACCCGCACGCCGGACGCCCACTTCATGACCGAGGCCCGCTACCGCGGCCAGAAGGTCGTCGTCGTCTCCCCCGACTACGCCGACAACACCAAGTTCGCCGACGAGTGGCTCGCCCCGCACCCGGGGACGGACGGTGCCCTCGCCCAGGCCATGGGCCACGTCATCCTCACCGAGTTCCACGTGCGCGACCGCGCGCCGCGGTTCCTCGACTACATGGCCCGGTTCACGGACTCCCCGTACCTGGTCACGCTGGAGAAGCGCGGGGACGCGTACGTGCCCGGGCGCTTCCTCACGGCGGACCGGCTCGCGGGCACGCCCGCCGCCGACCAGGCCGACACTGCGAACGCGGCGTCCAAGACGGTGATCCTGTCCCGCGCGGGCGACGTCGTCGTCCCCAACGGGTCGCTCGGGCACCGCTACGGCGACCCCGGGAGGTGGAACCTCGACCTCGAGGGCGTCGAGCCCGCGCTGTCGGTCGCGGACCTTTCGGGCGGCGCGTCGGGCGAGCCGGTCGCCGTCGACCTCCCGCGCTTCGACCTCGCTCCCGAGGAGGGCGCGGAGCACCAGGGCGGCGCGGGCGCCGTCCGGCGCGGCGTGCCGACGCACCGCGTGGGCGAGCACCTGGTGACGACGGTCTACGACCTGCTGCTCGCGCAGTACGGCGTGGACCGCCCCGACCTCGACCTGCCGGGCACGTGGCCGACCGGATACGACGACCCCGCGACCCCGGGCACCCCGGCGTGGCAGGAGGAGATCACCGGCGTTCCCGCCGTCGCCGCGGCGCGCATCGGGCGCGAGTTCGCGCAGAACGCGCTCGACTCCGACGGCCGGTCGATGATCATCATGGGAGCGGGCACCAACCACTGGTTCCACTCCGACACGATCTACCGCACGTTCCTCGCGCTCGTCACCATGACGGGCTGCCAGGGCGTCAACGGCGGCGGCTGGGCGCACTACGTCGGGCAGGAGAAGGTCCGCCCGATCACGGGGTTCCAGCAGTACGCGAACGCGGCGGACTGGGTCCGGCCCCCGCGCCTCATGATCAGCACGGCCTTCTGGTACCTCGCGACGGACCAGTGGCGCTACGACGGCCTGCCCGCGGACGCGCTCGCGTCCCCGCTCGCCACCGGGAAGCTCGCGGGCCGCACGACGGCGGACACGCTGGTGGAGTCCGTCCGTCGCGGCTGGACGCCGAGCTACCCGACGTTCGACCGCAACCCGCTCGACCTGGTGGACGAGGCCGAGGCGGCGGGCAAGGACCCGGTGCGCCACGTCGTCGACCAGCTCTCCTCGGGCGAGCTGGACTACGCGTGCGCGGACCCCGACGACCCGGCGAACTTCCCGCGCGTGCTCACCGTCTGGCGCGCGAACCTGCTGGGGTCGTCGGGCAAGGGCAACGAGTACTTCCTCAAGCACCTGCTCGGGACCGACGCCGCGGTGCGCGCACCGGAGTCGGGGCCGGACCGGCGGCCGCGGGACATCGCGTGGCACGACGAGGCGCCGCAGGGGAAGCTCGACCTGCTCGTCACGGCCGACTTCCGGATGACGTCGACGACGCTGTTCTCGGACGTCGTGCTGCCGGCGGCGACGTGGTACGAGAAGCACGACCTGTCCTCGACGGACATGCACCCGTTCGTGCACTCGTTCAACCCGGCGATCAGCCCGCCCTGGCAGACGCGCACCGACTTCGACATCTTCCACACGCTCGCCCGGCACGTCTCGGAGCTGTCAGTGACGCACCTGGGCGTGCGCAAGGACGTCGTGGCCGTCCCGCTCGCGCACGACACGCCGGACGCCATGGCGACGCCGCACGGCGAGGTCCTGCCACAGGACGAGCTCGTGCCCGGGGTCACGATGGCGAAGCTCGTCGTCGTCGAGCGGGACTACCCCGCGCTCGCGGCGCGGCTCGCCGCCCTCGGTCCGCTCACGCAGAAGGTCGGCATGGTCACCAAGGGCGTCGCGTTCGACCCGACGCCGGAGGTCGAGCGGCTCGCCGTCGCGAACGGCGTCGTCGCCGACGGCCCGACGGCGGGGCGTCCGCGCCTGGACCGGGACACGCACGTCTGCGAGATGATCCTCGCGCTGTCGGGGACGACGAACGGGCGGCTCGCGGTGCAGGGGTTCGAGGACCTGGAGCGGCGCACCGGGCAGCGTCTGGCCGACCTGGCGCGGGACGAGCAGGGCAAGAGGATCACCTTCCCGGACGTGCAGTCCCGCCCGACGGCGGTCATCACCTCTCCCGAGTGGTCCGGGTCGGAGCACGGCGGGCGGCGCTACAGCGCCTTCGTCATCAACGTGGAGCGGCTCAAGCCGTGGCACACGCTCACGGGCCGCCAGCACTTCTTCCTCGACCACGACTGGATGACGGAGCTCGGCGAGCAGCTCCCGGTCTACCGTCCGCCGCTGGACATGCACCGCCTGTTCGGCGACTCACGGGTCGGCGACACGTCCCCCACGGGGGCGCAGGGGTCCGAGGGCTACGCCGAGGTCGCGGTGCGGTACCTGACCCCGCACTCGAAGTGGTCGATCCACTCCGAGTACCAGGACAACCTCTTCATGCTGTCGCTCTCGCGCGGCGGTCCCACGATCTGGATGAGCCCGCAGGACGCGGAGAAGATCGGCGTCGCGGACAACGAGTGGATCGAGTCCTACAACCGCAACGGCGTCGTGGTCGCGCGGGCCGTCGTCTCGCACCGCATGCCCGAGGGCACGGTCTTCATGTACCACGCGAAGGACCGGACCGTGGACGTGCCGCGGTCGGAGACCTCCGGCCTGCGGGGCGGCATCCACAACTCCCTGACCCGCGTGCTGCTCAAGCCCACCCACCTCATCGGCGGCTACGCGCAGCTCTCGTACGGCTTCAACTACATCGGCCCGACGGGCAACCAGCGTGACGAGGTCACGGTGATCCGTCGTCGTTCTCAGGAGGTGACCTACTGATGAAGGTCATGGCGCAGATGTCGATGGTGATGAACCTGGACAAGTGCATCGGGTGTCACACGTGCTCGGTCACGTGCAAGCAGGCCTGGACCAACCGCACCGGGGTCGAGTACGTGTGGTTCAACAACGTCGAGACCCGCCCCGGACTCGGGTACCCCCGCACCTACCAGGACCAGGACCGCTGGCAGGGCGGGTGGGTGCGGACCAAGAAGGGCAAGCTCAAGCTGCGCGCCGGGGGCCGGTTGAAGAAGCTCGCCACGATCTTCTCCAACCCCGTCCTGCCCTCGATCCACGACTACTACGAACCGTGGACGTATGAGTACGACATGCTGCTCTCGGCCCCCCAGGGCGCCCACACCCCCGTCGCCAGGCCGAAGTCGCTGCTCACGGGCAAGGACATGAACATCTCCTGGTCGGCGAACTGGGACGACGACCTCGCCGGGTCCACCACCACCATGGCCGACGACCCGGTGCTGCAGCACATGTCCGAGCACGTCGCGACCGAGCTCGACAAGACGTTCATGTTCTACCTGCCCCGCATCTGCGAGCACTGCCTCAACCCCGCCTGCGTCGCGTCCTGCCCGTCGGGCGCCATGTACAAGCGGGCCGAGGACGGCATCGTGCTCGTGGACCAGGACCAGTGCCGGGGTTGGCGCATGTGCGTCACCGGCTGCCCCTACAAGAAGGTCTACTTCAACCACAAGACCGGCAAGGCCGAGAAATGCACCCTGTGCTACCCGCGCATCGAGGTCGGCCTGCCGACCGTGTGCTCCGAGACGTGCGTGGGACGCCTGCGCTACCTCGGCCTCGTCCTGTACGACGCGGACAAGGTCACCCAGGCCGCGTCGGTGGAGGACGAGCACGACCTCCTGGCCTCCCAGCGCGCCGTCTTCCTCGACCCGAACGACCCCGACGTCATCGCCGCCGCACGCGCCGAGGGGATCCCCGAGGACTGGATCACCGCCGCCCAACGCTCCCCCATCTGGGACCTCATCACCCGGTACGAGGTCGCCCTGCCCCTGCACCCGGAGTACCGCACCCTGCCCATGGTCTGGTACATCCCACCCCTGTCCCCCGTCGTCGACGTCATCACCGCCTCCGGCAACGACGGCGAGGACGGACGAACCCTGTTCGCCGCCATCTCGAAGCTACGCATCCCCCTGGAGTACCTCGCCGGACTGTTCACCGCCGGAGACACCGCCCCCGTCGAGAAGGTCCTGCGCCGCCTGGCCGCCATGCGCTCCTACATGCGCGACATCAACCTCGGCCACGACGCCAACGAAGAGACCGCGGCCGCCGTCGGCATGACCGGGCAACAGGTCCAGGACATGTACCGCCTCCTCGCGATCGCCAAGTACGAAGACCGCTACGTCATCCCCACCGCCCACACCGAGATCGCCCGCGAGCTGAGCGACATGGCGTGCTCGCTCGACTACGACGGCGGACCGGGGATGGGGGGCGCGGGACCGACGACGGGCGAGTCGTTCCACGCGGTCGGCGAGAAGGAACGGGCCACCAGCCCGTACACCCCCTCCACCACGGGTCGGGTCAACCTGCTCAACTGGGACGGCGACGGGACCCCGGGCGGTCTCTTCCCGCCGCCGCGACCGGCGGGCCCGGAGGCCTCGGGGGGTGCGGCATGAGGCGCGCGACCCGCTCCCGGCCGGTGTCCTCGACGAGCGCGTCGTCGCCCGGTCCCCTGCCGGACGACCAGCGCCGCGCCGCGCACACCGTGATCTCGCTCCTGCTCGACTACCCCACCGCGGAGGCCGCCGCGCACCGAACGGACGTCGAGGACGTCGTCGCCGGGCTGCCGTCCGACGTGCGGCGGCCCCTGCGCGCGTTCCTCGACGCCACGGCGTCGCTGTCCCTCGGGGAGCGGCAGGCCGCCTACGTCGCGACGTTCGACCTCAAGCGCCGGTGCTCGCTGTACCTGTCGTACTACGCGGCCGGGGACACCCGGAAGCGCGGCGCCGCGCTCGTCACGTTCGTGGAGGCGTTCCGCGCGGCGGGATGGGAGACGGACGGCTCGGAGCTGCCCGACCACCTGCCCACGGTGCTCGAGCTCTCCGCACGCACGGACGGCGAGATCGCCGGCATGGTGCTCGACGCGCACCGCGACGGCATCGAGGTCCTGCGCGCCGCGCTCGAGACCCTGCGCAGCCCGTACGCCCACGTGGTCGCGGCGCTCGTCGCGACGCTGCCCGCGATGCAGTCGGAGACGGCGGCACGCTTCCGCGACCTGGTCGCCGCGGGACCGCCCACCGAGCTCGTCGGCCTGAGCGACCTGTCCCACCTCACGCCGTTCGCCACGATCCCGAGCCTGACCGAGGAGACCCGACGATGAGCCCGCTCGACGTCCTGCTGTGGGTCGCCGTCCCGTACGCGGTGGCGGCGGTGTTCGTCGTCGGGCACGTGTGGCGGTACCGCTACGACCAGTTCGGCTGGACGACGCGCTCGTCGCAGCTCTACGAGAACCGCTGGCTGCGCCTCGGCTCGCCGCTGTTCCACGTCGGCATCCTCATGGTGATCGGCGGGCACGTGGTCGGGATCCTCGTGCCGCGCCCGTGGCTGGAGGCCGTCGGCGTGGACGAGCACGCCTACCACCTCGTCGCGACGATCGCCGGGACGTTCGCGGCGGTCCTCACGGTCGTCGGGCTCGTGATCCTCGTCCTGCGCCGGAGGCTCTCCGGCGCGGTCTTCCGCGTGACCACGCGCACGGACAAGCTCATGTACGTCGTGCTCGGCGCCGCGATCGGGTTCGGCACGCTCGCGACGGTCCAGCACCAGATCTTCGGCGGCGGGTACGACTACCGCGGCTCGATCTCGCCGTGGTTCCGCTCGCTGCTCACGTTCCAGCCCGACCCGTCGCTCATGGCCGACGTCCCGCTCGCGTTCCAGCTCCACGTCCTGTGCGGCCTGGCGCTGTTCGCCCTGTGGCCGTTCACGCGCCTCGTGCACGTGTTCTCCGCGCCGCTCGGCTACCTCACGCGGCCGTACGTCGTCTACCGGCGTCGCGCGGTCGCGACGACGTCGCGCGCACCGCGCCGCGGCTGGGAGCCCCCGACGACCCCGTAGCGAGGACCGTCCTCGCTCGACCCGGTGCGCGCACGACGACGCCCGGCGGCCATCCCCGTGCCGCCGGGCGTCGTGTCGTGCCGGGACCGTGTCGGCCCGGCCGCTCAGTCCTGTGCGGGCACAGGACGGCGCGTGAGGCGGATGCTCACCTCGGTCGCCTCGCGCGACAGGTACTCGCGGTCGAACGCGCCGGGCTCACGACCCTCGAGCTGCGCGAGCAGCGGGAGCGGGTCGTGCGGCGCGACGAGGACGAGCCCGTCCCCGGGCGCGAGCGCCTCGAGCGCCCCGAAGACGACGCCGTGACGCACGGCGTGCGGGATCGTGCGGACGTCGAGGACGATCTCGGCGTCGTCGTGCGCGCACCCGCAGGTGTGCCCCTCCTCGGCCCCTTCCCCGGGCCCTTCCTCGTTCACCGCCGCGTGCTGCGGGGGCTCGGTGATCTCGATCGGTTCTGCTGCCATGGTGGTCCTCCTGGTCGTGGCGCGAGCGCCGGGTGGGGGTGCTGGGTCTGCGGTGCTGCCGGCGTGGACGACGACGCCGGCGGGCGGGCCGGTCAGGGCCTCACGGCGAACGCCCCGGACGCGCCGCGCTCGGCGTCGGACATGGCGTGCGTGACGAACGGGTAGGTCCCGGCCTCGGGGAACGTGAGCTCGACGAACCCGCCCTGCGCGGGCAGCAGGCCGAGCACCTGGCTCCCGCCGGAGGTTCCCGGCGGGAGCGCGTACGCGCCCTCGTGGTAGACGGTGTCGAACTGGCCGCCGACGACGTGGAACGCGCTCGGGCGGTTCGGCCCGGCGTCGAGCACCCAGACGCGCACGCGCTCGCCCACCCGGGCCGCGAGCGGGTCGTAGCGGTACTGGTTCGCGTACCCGTTGAACGTGAGGAGGTCGGGCTCGGCGGCGGCGACCTTCGCGTCGTCGGCGGACGCGCCCTGCGCGCCGAGGTAGAGCTCGGACTGCACGACGACGTACTCGCGGTCCACGGGGGCGAGGTCCGGCGGGTCGACGATCACCGTGCCGAACATGCCGTTCGCGATGTGCAGCGACATGGGCATGGTCGAGCAGTGGTACATCCAGATCCCCGCCCGGGTCGCCGTGAAGCGGTAGGTGAGCGACTCCCCCGGCGCGATGGTCCGCATCGGCTCGTCGGGCGCGAGCGCGCCCGCGTGGAAGTCGATCGAGTGCCCGATCGTCCCGTCGTTGACGAGCGTGATCTCGAAGACGTCGCCGACCTTCCCCCGGAGCACGGGCCCGGGCGCGGTCCCGCCGAACGTCCACACGGTCTGCTCGACGCCGGGCGCCACCTCCTGCACCGCCTCCGTCACGGTGAGGGTGCGCCGGTGCACGACGGGTCCGCCGGACGGGTCCGACTCGGCGGGCGGGAGCGTGGCGTCGCGCGCGACGAACCCGTCCCCGGGCCCGCCCATGAGGTCGGCGTCCGCCACGCCGAGCGAGTCCGTCCCCGAGGACGTCCCGTGCCCCGCGTGCGCCCCCTCGGCCGCGGGCGCCTCCTCAGGACCCGCTGGGTCGACGAGCGCCGCGCCCCCGGTGACCTCCACCGTGAGCGTCATGCCCATGAGCCGGTGACCGGCCACGGAGCACCACCCGTCGAGGTCGCCGCTCACGACGCCCGCGTCGAGGGTCGCGGTCGCGCCCGGTGCGACACGGCCGGTCGTCGCGCCGTCGGCGAGGACCAGGTCGTGCACGTCGTCGTCGGCGTTCGTCAGCTCGATGACGAGCCGGTCGCCCGCGGGCACGCTGATCGTGTCGGGGACGAAGCGCATGTCGACGGCGTCGACCTGCACGGTCGTCGTGCGGCCGGTCGCGACCACCCCGGGGGCGCCCGCCGCACCGTCCACGGCGGCGACGGACCCGCCCCCGCCGACGCCGGCCGCGACCGGGTCGGCTGCGACGCCGCCCACGACCGCGAGCGCGAGGGTCGCGACCGCGGCGGTCACCGCCCCGGCGAGCGGCCGGCGCGCCTGAGTCTCCCGCCGAGCAGCGACCGCCCGGGCGGCCTCGTCGCGGCGCGTGCCCGACGGCGGAGCGTCCGCCGCGACGGGTGCGGCACCCGGGGCGGGTGCCCCGACCGGGGACGGGACCGCCGTCGGCCCGGGTCCGTCGGCGCGCGCGGTGACGGCTCCCCCCGGAACCGCATCGCCCCGCGGGGCCGTGTCGCTCTGCGAGACCGTATCGCCCCGCGAGACGAGGACGGCGCGGAGTGCGAGCACGAGGAACGCGAGGAAGGTCGCGAAGACGACGAGCGACAGCCCGACGCGCACCCACGACGGCAGCGGCAGGAGGTACAGCGCGAGCCCGCCGTTCGCGACGAGCACGCGGTACGCCCCGCCGGCGCCGACGACGGCCTCGGTGCGCCGCCGTCGTGCAGGGCCGCCGCCGAGCACGACGGGGACGAGGTACGTGAGCGCGCCGAGGAGCACCTGCGCGGCGAACCCGACGACGAACGGGAGCAGCAGCCCGCCGATCGCGTCCTGCGCGGCGGCCCACGACGGCGCCGTCGCGACCCGGGCCCCGAACGCGGCCACGCTCCCGGCGAACCACACGACCGACGCGGCGAGGCTCCACGCGGCGAACCCCCAGGCTCCGCGCTGCGCGGCGCGACCCTGTGCCGCGAGGTGCCGCCCGACGAGCACGACACCGCCCAGCACGACCGCCGCCCCGGCCGCGACGAGGGGCCGCCAGCCGACCGTGCACGCCACGACGACGAGCAGGATCCCCGCGGTGAGCACCGGGAGCGCGCGGCGGGCCGCGACGTCGGCGTCGGGCTCGATGCGGGTGCGCAGCACGGTCGGCCACAGGAGCACGAGCGTGCCGAGCACGGTGAGCCCCACCCACCCGAGGACGTTGAGCGTCACGTGCGCCACGTAGAGGCGGCCGTACGCCTCCGTCCCCGCGCCGCCACGGGCCATGAGGACGCCGAGCGTCACGCCGACCGGGAGGCACGCCGCGGCGACCACGTAGTAGCGGACGAGCCGGCCGAAGCGCGACGGCAGCGCACCGCGGCCCTGGAGCACGAGCACCGTCGCGTGCGTCACCGCGCCCGCACCCACGAGCACCCCGCCCGCCACGACCAGGGACCACACGTCGGTGAGGAGCCCCGCGACGACGAGCAGCGCGCCGACCGTGTGCGCGGCGAGCCGCGCGACGTGCAGCGGGCGCCCGCCCGGCGCCTGGCGGCGCAGCATCGTGTCGGCGAAGTGCTGGCTCCACACGAGGATCGCCGTGCTCACCGCGCCGAGCATGAGCACGTGAACCATGAGCCACAGCGCGTCGGGCACGAACCGGTGCACCACGACGAGCACCGCCTCGGCGACGAACCACCCGAGGACGAGCGCGTGGAGCCACAGGTTCCGGCCCGTTCCCCCGACCTTCTGCGTGCCGGGCAGCGGTCCGGCGGGTCGGGCGGTCAGGAGCGAGGGTCGCTCGGGCGAGGCGGGCACGGTCACCTTCCGGAGACGATCGGGAGCACGGCGGACGGGGCCGAGGGAGAACCCCGGTCGCGCGAGGCAGAGGCCCGGTCGGCCGAGGTAGAGCCCTGGTCACGCGAGGCAGAGGGCTGGTCACGCGAGGTAGAGGCCGGGTCACGCGAGGTAGAGCTCTGGTCGCGGAGCAGTGCCGACCACAGCGCGACCCCGACGAACGCGAGCACGGCGACGACGTTCCCGACGCCGCCGACGCGGACGGCCGCGACCGCGCCCGGTCCGTCGCCCGCGAGGTCACCGGTGACCCGGACCGCGAGCGAGGCGTGCAGCAGGACGAGCGGCGCCCACATCGCGGCGCGGTACGGGAGCGGACGGCGCAGGACGGCCGGGAGGATGAGCGGCCCGTGCGCCATGATCATCGACAGCCCGAACCCGAGGAACACGGCGTGCACGACGGCGTCGTACGTCGTCCCGGAGCGCAGCGTCACCACGGGGCCGAGCCCGGTGGGCCCCGCGCCGGCCGCGAGGAACACCCAGGCCGCGCCGGCGAGGACGAGCCACGCGTAGCCCGCGAGCATCGCCGCCGCGGCGAAGCGCGGCAGCCCGCGACCGCGGACGGTGCGGCGCGCGACGTCGTGCCGCAGCAGCGTGACGGCCGACGCCGCGAGCGCCGCCCCGGCGACGGCGTACCCGGGTGCGGGCGCGAGCAGGGCGAGGCACGCGGCGCCGAGGTAGACCAGCGCCCCGGCGAGGACCGTGCGCTCGGTGCGGGCGTCGATCTCGAGCCGCGCGAGCTCGACCCGCTCGCCGAGCACGGTCCAGGCGACGAACCCGACGAGCCACGGCAGCAGGTCCGGCACCGCGAGGCCCGCGGCCCAGAGCGCGGCACCCCCGACGGCGAGCACGGCGCCCGCGGCCTGGATCGCCGTCGCGACGGCGGGCTGCCGTCGCCACACGACGGCGTAGATCGCGACGAGCCCGAGAGTTCCCGCGACGAGGAGCCCCTGACCGACGGCGCGGGGTGCGGGCGAGAGGAGCGCGAGCGCGCCGAGGCCGAGCGCGGCGGGCGCGAGGTAGGCGACCGGTCGCCGCACGGCGACGGCCCGTTCGAGGGTGACGAGGGTGCCGACGAACCCGAGCACCATGAGGAGGCCGTGCGCGTCCTGGACCCGCGCGGCGGGGACGGGCGACGGGAGGCCGAGCAGGGCGAGCCCGGTCGCGAGCCCCGTGAGCAGCGCGACCCCGGCGGGCAGCACGAGGAGCGCGCGGAACGGCGTCCTGGTCGTCACGCCGCGAGGGTTTTCCACGGTCCCGACCGTAGGAAAGCGGCGGTACGCCCGGACAGGGCCGAAGGTCCCGTCGCACCCGGGCAGTCACGTGGGGTGGGTCACGCAGTCCGTCACGGAGCCCGTCACGCGGTCCGTCACGCGGTCCGTCGCGTGACCGTCACGCGGGTGGGGTCGTGCGCGCTCACTCGCGCGCGCGGGCGAGGTCGCGCACGGCGGGTCCGACCGTCTCGCCGTACGCGCGCAGGGTCTCGTCCTTGGCGTCGTGCTGGAGGTAGAGGGCGAACTGGTCGACCCCGAGCGCGGCGAGCTCCCGCAGGCGCTCGACGTGCCGTTCCGCCGGCCCGACGAGGCAGAACCGGTCGACGATCTCGTCCGTGACGAACGCGGTGTGCGTGTTGCCCGCGCGCCCGTGCTCGTTGTAGTCGTAGCCCTCGCGCCCGGCCACGAAGTCGGTGAGCGCGTGCGGGATGGTCACCCCCGCACCCTCCTCGGACCCGCCGGGACCGTAGCGCGCGACGATCTCCGCGACGTGGTTGCCGACCATCCCGCCGAACCAGCGGCACTGGTCGTAGGCGTGCGCGAGCGCGTGCCGTCCCGCCTCGCCGTCCGCGGGCGCGGTGCCCGTCACGTAGGCGGGCGCGGCCACGCAGATGCGGATCGCGTCCGGGTCGCGTCCCGCGCGCTCGGCGGCGGCGCGCACCGCCGCGACGGACCACGCGACGACGTCGGGGTCCGCGAGCTGGAGGATGAACCCGTCGCCCACCTCCCCCGTGAGCGCGAGCGCCCTGGGCCCGTACGCGGCCACCCACACCGGGAGCCGGGAGTCGGGGTTCCACGGGAGCCGCAGCGTCGAGCCGCGGTACTCCACCGCCTCGCCCGACGCGAGGCCACGGATCACGCCGATGGCCTCGCGGAGCTCGGCGAGCGTCACGGGCCTCCCGTTGATCACGCGCACGGCGGAGTCCCCCCGGCCGATCCCGCAGATCGTCCGGTTGCCGAACATCTCGTTGAGGGTCGCGAAGAGCGAGGCGGTGACGGTGACGTCGCGCGTGGCGGGGTTGGTGACCATGGGGCCGACCGTGACCCGGTGCGTGGCGGCGAGGATCTGGGAGTAGACGACGAACGGCTCCTCCCACAGCAGGTGCGAGTCGAACGTCCACACGTGCGTGAAGCCGTACGTCTCCGCCTGCCGCGCGAGGTCGACGACCCGCCACGCCGGCGGGTCGTTCTGCAGCACCACCCCGAGGTCCATGCGCCCGCCTCCGATCAGGTCCCCGCGCTCAGCGCAGGTACGCCGACAGCCCGCGCCGCAGGAACCGCCCGTGCCCGGGGGTGCCGTGGTACGTGCCGTCCTCGACGACCACGCGCCCGCGCGACATGACGACGTCCACGTGCCCGTCGACCTCGAACCCCTCCCACGCGGAGTGGTCCATGTTCATGTGGTGCGTCTTCCCGTACCCGATCGAGGTGCGCCCGGCGGGGTCGTAGACGACGACGTCGGCGTCCGCGCCCGGGGCGAGCACGCCCTTGCGGCCGTCGAGCCCGAACATGCGGGCCGGCGTCGTGCAGCACAGCTCGACCCACCGCTCGCGCGAGATCCGCCCGTTGACGACGCCCTGGTAGAGCAGGTCGAGGCGGTGCTCGACGCCCCCGATCCCGTTGGGGATCTTGGAGAAGTCGCCGAGGCCGAGCTCCTTCTGCTCCTTCATGCAGAACGGGCAGTGGTCGGTGCTCACGACGGACAGGTCCCCCGTGCGCAGGTACCGCCACAGCTCGTCCTGGTGACCCTCCGCGCGCGAGCGCAGCGGCGTCGAGCACACCCACTTGGCGCCCTCGAAGTCGCCCCACTCGTCGCTGCGCGCGCCGAGCTGCTCCTCGAGCGAGAGGTAGAGGTACTGCGGGCACGTCTCGCCGAACACGTTGTGCCCCTCGTCGCGCGCCTGCGCGAGCGTCGCCACCGCCTGCTTGGCCGACATGTGCACGACGTACAGCGGCGCCCCGGTCAGGCGCGCGAGCATGATCGCGCGGTGCGTCGCCTCCTCCTCGGTCTCCCACGGGCGGCTCGTGCCGTGGAAGTACGGTGCGGTGTCGCCGCGGTCGAGCGCCTCGCGCACGAGCACGTCGATCGCGATGCCGTTCTCGGCGTGCATCATGATCACCGACCCGTTGTCGCGCGCCTTCTGCATCGCGCGCAGGATCTGCCCGTCGTCGCTGTAGAACACGCCCGGGTAGGCCATGAAGAGCTTGAAGCTCGTGATGCCCTCGGTGACGAGCTCGTCCATGGCCTTGAGCGAGTCGTCGTCGACGCCGCCGAGGATCTGGTGGAACCCGTAGTCGATCGCGCACCGCCCGTCCGCCTTGGCGTGCCACGCGGCGAGCCCGTCCTGGACCCGCTCCCCGGTGCGCTGGACGGCGAAGTCGACGATCGTCGTCGTGCCGCCCCAGGCCGCGGCACGCGTCCCGGTCTCGAACGTGTCCGACGCGTTCGTCCCGCCGAACGGCAGCTCCATGTGCGTGTGGCAGTCGACCGCGCCCGGGATGACGTACTTGCCCGTCGCGTCGATCACGCGCTCGGCGGTCGCGGCAAGGTTGGCGCCCAGGCTCGTGTCCCCGGGGCGCAGGAGCGCGGCGACCTGCTCGCCGTCGACCAGCACGTCGGCGGGCGTCGAGCCCGTGGGCCCGACGACGGTCCCTCCCCGGATCAGCGTGTGCGGCATCGCGTGCTCCCCTCTCGGATCCTCAGGTCACGGCCGGGTGAGGTCGTCGTAGGCGTCCGGTCGGCGATCCCGGTAGAACTGCCACCGGTCGCGCACGACGCGCAGCAGGTCCAGGTCGAGGTCGCGCACCACGAGCTCCTCCTCGTGGTCGTCGGCGGGGTCCCCGACGAACGCGCCCTCGGGGTCGACGAAGTACGACGTGCCGTAGAAGTCGTCGTCGCCCAGGTCCTCCACGCCCACCCGGTTGCTCGCGCCGACGTAGTACTCGTTCGCGACCGCCGCCGCCGGCTGCTCGAGCTTCCACAGGTAGTTCGACAGCCCGCGGCTCGTCGCGCTGGGGTTGAGCACGATCTCCGCCCCGTTCAGCCCGAGCGCGCGCCAGCCCTCGGGGAAGTGCCGGTCGTAGCAGATGTACACGCCCACGCGCCCGACGGCGGTGTCGAACACCGGGTACCCGAGGTTGCCGGGGCGGAAGTAGAACTTCTCCCAGAACCCGCGCACGTGCGGGATGTGCGTCTTGCGGTACTTGCCGAGGTAGCGCCCGTCCGCGTCGATCACGGCCGCCGTGTTGTAGAGCACCCCCGGCTGCTCCTCCTCGTACACGGGCAGCACGACGACGGTCCCCAGCTCGGCCGCGAGCGCCGAGAACCGCTCGACCGTGGGGCCGGGCACCGACTCGGCGTACGCGTAGTACGCGGCGTCCTGCACCTGGCAGAAGTACGGCCCGTAGAACAGCTCCTGGAAGCACACGAGCCTCGCGCCCTGGTCGGCGGCGTCGCGCAGGTGCTTCTCGTGGGCGTCGATCATCGACTCCTTGTCGCCCGTCCAGCGGACCTGGGTGAGCGCGGCACGTACGGCGGTCATGACCCCTCCTCGGTTGTGGGCATGAAATGGGCCTGGTCTGGGGGCGCGAACCGGGCCCATTTCATGCCCGCACCGCCTCGGCCTGCTCGTCGGCGACGTCGAGCGCCGCGTCGATCGCCGCGAGGCCGTGCTCGAGGTCGGCGGCGGACGTGACGAGCGGCGGCGCGACGTGCAGGCGGTTGAAGTGCACGAACGGCCACACGCCGCGCTCCTTGACCGCGGCGACGACGGCGCCCATCGGCGCGGCGGCGGGGCCGCTCGCGTTGAACGGGACGAGGGGCTCGCGCGTCTCCCGGTCGCGCACGAGCTCGACCGCCCAGAAGAACCCGAGCCCGCGCACGTCGCCGACGCTCGGGTGCCGGGCGGCGATCTCGCGCAGCCGCGGCCCGATCACGTCGGCGCCGAGCGTGCGCACCCGCTCCAGGATCCGCTCGTCCTCGAACGTGCGGACCGACTCGACCCCGACGGCGCACGCGAGCGGGTGGCCGGAGTAGGTGAGCCCGCCGGGGAACACGCGGTCGTCGAACGTCCGCGCGACGTGCTCACCGATCACGACGCCGCCGAGCGGCACGTAGCCCGAGTTCACGCCCTTGGCGAAGGTCACGAGGTCCGGCACGACGCCCCACCGGTCCACCGCGAACCACTCGCCGACCCGCCCGAACCCGACCATCACCTCGTCGGTGACGAGCAGGATCCCGTGCTCGTCGCACAGCGCGCGCACGCCCGCGAGGTAGCCGTCGGGCGGGACCAGCACGCCGTTGGTCCCGACGACCGTCTCGAGCAGGATCGCCGCGACCGTCCCGGGCCCCTCGAGCTGCACGACCTCCCGCAGGTGGGCGAGCGCGCGCTCGCCCTCCTCCGCGTCGTCGGCCGCCCCGAACGACGAGCGGTACGTGTAGGGCCCGAGGAAGTGGCGCACGTGCGGGTCCGGCGAGACCTCGTTGGGCCACCGGCGCGGGTCGCCCGTGAGGGAGATCGCCGTCGTGGTGTTGCCGTGGTACGACCGGTACGCGGCGAGCACCTTCGCGCGCCCGGTGTGCAGGCGCGCGAGGCGCACCGCGTTCTCGACCGCGTCGGCCCCGCCGTTCGTGAAGAAGACGCGCCATCGTCGCTCGTCGCCGGTCGCCGACCCGCCGTCCCGCGCGCCCGGGGCGCGCTCCGCGATGAGCCGGGCGAGCTCGCCCCGCACGTCGTTGGCGAAGGTCGGCCCGACCGTCGCGAGGCGCCCGGCCTGGGCCTGCAGCGCCGCCACGAGGCGGGGGTGCTGGTGGCCCAGGTTGAGGTTGACGAGCTGGGACGCGAAGTCGAGGTAGCGGTTGCCGTCCTCGTCCCAGAACCACGCGCCCTCGCCGCCCGCGACGGGCAGCGGGTCGATCGCGCCCTGCGCGGACCAGGAGTGGAAGACGTACCGGTCGTCGGCGCGCGTGCGCGACGTGCGCCGGGCGAGCTCCTCCGTCGTCATCGGTCGCTCACCGAGTCCGGGGAAAGCCGAGGTCGACGCCCGCCGTCGACGGGTCGGGCCAGCGCGTCGTGACGACCTTGGTGCGCGTGTAGAACTGCACGCTCTCCGGTCCGTAGACGTGCAGGTCGCCGAAGAGCGAGCTCTTCCAGCCCCCGAACGAGTAGTAGCCGACCGGCACGGGGATGGGGACGTTGACGCCGATCATGCCCGCGCGGGCGTCGACCTCGAACGCGCGCGCCGCGCCGCCGTCGCGCGTGAAGATCGCCGCGCCGTTGCCGTACGGGTTGTCGTTGACGAGCCCGACCGCCTCGTCGTACGTGTCCGCCCGGACGACGGACAGCACCGGCCCGAAGATCTCCTCGCGGTACACCGTGTGCTCGGGTCGCACGTGGTCGACGAGCGTGGGGTGCAGGAAGAACCCCTCCCCCAGGTCGGGGGTGCCGTCGGGCGCCCGGCGGCCGTCGACGACGAGCGTCGCGCCCTCCTCGGCCGCCGTGCCGACGCGCGCCGCGACCCGGTCGCGGTGCTCGGCCGTGATGAGCGGCCCCATCTGGGACGCGGGGTCGGAACCCGGCCCGACGACGAGGCGCGCCACGCGCTCGCGGATCGCCTCGACGAGCGGGTCGGCCACCGCGCCCACGGCGACGAGCACGGAGACCGCCATGCACCGCTCGCCCGCCGACCCGTACGCCGCGGAGACCGCCGCGTCCGCCGCGACGTCCACGTCGGCGTCGGGCAGGACCACCATGTGGTTCTTCGCGCCGCCGAGGGCCTGGACCCGCTTGCCGTGCCGCGTCCCCGTCTCGTACACGTGGCGGGCGACGGGCGTCGAGCCGACGAAGCTCACGGCCTCCACGTCGGGGTGCTCCAGCAGGCGCTCCACCGCGACCCGGTCGCCCTGCACGACGTTCACGACGCCGTCGGGCAGGCCGGCCTCCTGGAGCAGCCGCGCGACGACGAGCGACGCCGACGGGTCGCGCTCGCTCGGCTTGAGCACGACCGCGTTCCCGCACGCGATCGCGTTCGGGATCATCCACAGCGGCACCATGGCCGGGAAGTTGAACGGCGTGATGCAGGCGACGACGCCGAGGGCCTGCTTCACCTCGTGCACGTCCACGCCCGACGACGCCTGCTCGGTGTACCCGCCCTTGAGGAGCTGGCCGATCCCGCACGCGAACTCGACGCACTCGAGCGCGCGCGCGACCTCGCCCGCCGCGTCCGAGAGCACCTTGCCGTGCTCCGCGCTCACCACCGCGGCGATCTCGTCGCGGTGCTCCACGAGGAGCTGGTGGAACGCGAAGAGGATCTCGACGCGGCGCGAGACGCTCGTCGCGCGCCATGCGGGGAACGCGTCCCGCGCCGCCGCGACCGCGGCGTCGACGTCGCCCGCGGACGCGAGCGCGACCTGTCCCGTCACCGTGCCCGACGCCGGGTCGTGGACCGGCCCGTACCGTTCCGCGTCCGGTCGCACGCGACCCGCGACCCAGTGCCCTACGCGCGCCTGCCCGGCGCGCGCGCGTCCGTCGTCCGTCGCGGTCGGGGCGCTCGTGGCACCCTGCGCGACCGGAGACATCCCCGCCGTCGTCTCCACGTCCTCGCCTCCTCGCGCGCCGAGGTGGTGGCGCGCCGTCGCAGCCGATCCCTCAGTCTGGCACGGAAGACCCGATCGTGTGGTGCGGATCACATCGGCCGCCGGGTACCGTCGTGCCTCGTGAGCGCAGCGCAGCCCCCCTCCCCGCGGCCCGTGCCTCGGTCCGCCGCCCGGCTCGACCGGGCGACCGTCGTCCCGCTCCTCCTCCTCGTGACGGTCACCGCGATCGTCGTCGAGCTCGTGCGGTCCAGCGGGCCGCTGCTCGACCACGCGTTCTCCGCGGGCGTCGTCACCGTGGCCCTCACGGCGCTCGCGACGTACGCCGCACCCGGCGTCCTCGTCGTGATGATCACGGCGCGCCTCGAGCTCACGGGCAAGGTCGTGCTGCTCGCGGTGACGTCGCTCGCCGTCGCGCGCCTCGCGCTCCAGGGGCTCGGCGCCGCCATCGCCGGGGGCGTCGACCTCGGGCTCGTGCGCTACGGCGTCGGGCTCGCGACGGTCGCGCTCGGGATCGGCGTGCTGGTGCTCGTCGCCGCGTTCGCGAGCGGGACGGGCGGACCGGCGGGCGGTGCGGACCCCGCGCCCGGGACCGACGCCGCTCCGGGGCCGACGCCGTCGCGCTCCGGCTCCCCGATCGCGCGCGGGTCGCTCGTCGCCGTCGGCATCGTGCTCGGCGCGCTGCTCGCCGGGGCGCTGAGCGCGGTCCTCGGCACCTGGGACGCGTACTGGCGCGCCGACGTCGCGGGGTGGGTCGTGACGGTCGTCGTCGCCGCCGGTGCCGTCGCGTGCGCGGCGGCGCTGCGGGGGCGCGCGGCCCGGCCGGGATCGCGCGGGCTCTGGGTGCTCGGCCCGTTCGTCGCGCTCCTCGTGCAGGCGCTCGCCAACCCCGCGTTCGCCGCGTCGCAGGCGGGCGTCGCGCTGCCGTTCGCCGTCGGCGCGCTCGCCGTCGCCGCCGTGCTCGCCGCGTGGTTCGTCCCGTGGACGGGGCGCTCGACCCCGCCGGGGTCGCCGTGGGTGTCCCCCGCCCTGCTCGTCGTGGGCGTCGCCGTCGTGTTCCTCGCCGTGCCGCGCCTGGACGGGCCGGGGGCCGTCGGGGGCTGGGCGCTCCTCGTTCTGCTCGTGCTGCTCGTCCCCGTCGCCGCCCGCACGCTCGCGCTCGCCCTGACCCGCGCGGCGCACCCGCTCACGTGGCTGCGCCTCGCCGGCGCAGCGAGCGTCGCCGGGCTCGGGATGGCGGTCCCCCTGCTCGGGTACCAGCTCGAGTACGACGTCCCGCTCCCGTTCCCGCACACGCTCGTCCCCGTCGCCGCGGCGCTCGCGCTCGCCGTGCCCGCCGTCGCCGCCGGACTCCGCGCCCGGGGCGCCACGGCCTCCGCGGGCGACCCCGCGGCGCCGGGCACGACGCCCGCCGCCGGTCGCGCAGAGATCCCGGCGCTCGCCGTCGGCGGGGCGGTCGCGCTGATCGCGCTCGTCGGGGTGACGCAGGTGCACGTGCCGACCACGACGTCCGCCGTCGCCGACTACCCCGTCGGCGACCTGCGCCTGCTCGACTGGAACCTGCACTACGGCGTGAGCGCCGACCCGTCGGTCCGCCTCGACGAGATGGTCGCGACGATCGACGGCTCCGGGGCCGATGTCGTCACGCTCCAGGAGGTGTCCCGCGGCTGGGTGCTCGGCGGCGGCGCCGACATGGCGACCTACCTCGCGCGCGAGACGGGGATGCGCGTCGTCTTCGTCCCCGCGGCCGACCGCCAGTTCGGCAACGCGATCCTCTGGGACCCGCTGCGCGGCGACCTCGCCGACGTCGCGCGCCACGCCCTGCCGTACGGCGCGGGGCCGCAGGAGCGCTCGGCGATCACCGCGACGCTCGACGCCGCCGGCGTCCCCGTGCGCGTGACCTCCGTGCACCTCCAGCACCGCGAGGAGAACACGCCGACCCGGCTCGACCAGCTCGAGACGCTCCTCGCCGACGAGCCCGTGGAGGGCGCGTACGTCCTCGCGGGAGACCTCAACGCCGAGCCCGGCTGGGACGAGATCACCCTGCTGGAGGAGCACGGGCTCGAGAGCGGCCAGGACGCCGCCGGCGACCCCGACGCCCTCACGTCGCCCTCGGTCGCGCCCGCCCACCGCATCGACTGGGTCTTCGGTTCCGACCCCGTGACCTTCCGCTCCTTCGAGGTCCTCGACGTCACCGCCTCCGACCACCGCCCCCTGCTCGCCGAGCTCCGCGCGCGCGGCTGACGCCCGCGTCGGCGGCCCGCGGTCTGACAGACCTGTCGCCGCGCGACCACGGCCCTGTCCCCGCGCAACCAGGGTTCTACCCGCGCAACCACGGCTCTACCTCGCGCGACTCGGCTCTCACCTCGCCGCGTTAGGGTCAGCGGGTGCGCATCGAGCTGACCGTGACCGAGGCCGTCGAGATCGCGCGTGCGACGGGCGGGCTGCCGCCGTACGTGCGCTCGGTGACGAGCGAGGGCGACGACGTGCGGGTCGTCGTCGACCTGCGCGAGGTGCCCGACCCGCCGTCGGCGCTGAGGCTCGCCGCGCGGCTGGTCCCCGTGGTCCGGGCGACGCTGCACGTCGAGTCGGTCGTGGCCGGCACCGCCGTGCTCGCGGTCGAGGCCAACGCCGCCGGCCTGCCCGCGCACAAGCTGCTCGGCTTCGTCGAGGCGCCGTTGCAGGGAGCCCTGCGTTCCCGGGGCCTGCTGCCGGAGGCCGTGCGCATGCTGCCCGAGGCGCGGGTCGCGGTCGACGTGCAGGCGCTGCTCGGCGGGGTGCTCGAGCACACCTTCCCCGGGTTCCAGCTCACCGAGCTGGCGTTCGCGGACGGGACGCTGCGGCTGGACGGTCGGCTCTGACGTGTCGCAGCATCACGCCGACGGCCGGGCCGTCGCGCCGGTCCTCGTCCTGCTCGGCCCTGCGGCCACCGGCAAGTCCACGCTCGGCGAGCTCGTCGCCGGGCTGCTCGGCGTCGCGTTCGTCGACCTCGATGCCGTCGCCGACCGCTACTACCCGGAGGTCGGGTGGAGCGTCGACCGGCTCGTCGAGCGCATCGCGGTGGTCGGCCGGGTCGCCGCGGAGCGGGAGTGGGAGCCGGCGCGGGCGCACGCCGTCGAGCGTGCCGTGGCCGACCACCCCGGCGCGGTGCTCGCGCTGGGTGCCGGGCACGCGTCGTACACGGACCCGGCATGCCTGGACCGCGTCCGTGCGGCGCTCGCGCCCGTGCCGCACGTCGTCCTCGTCCTGCCCGGCGCCGACCGCGAGCACGCGCTGACGGTGCTGCGGGCGCGGTCGGTCGCGGCGAAGGGCACGGACTGGGTCCGTGACGGCCACGACTTCCTCGCCGAGTGGTTCGACGACGTCGGGACGCGCGGCCTGGCGCACCGCACGTTCCTCACGGGCGCGGACGACCCGGCCGCGAGCGCCCGCCGGCTCCTCGACGTGCTCGGCTGACGAGCCCGCCGAGGGGAACCGCCGCGCTCAGTCCTCGCGGTGGTGCAGCATGCGCGCGACCTCGGCGATGGACCCGGAGAGCGACGGGTAGACGGTGAAGGCCTCCGCGACGTCGTCGACGGTGAGCCGGTGCGACACGGCGAGCGTGATGGGGAACACGAGCTCGCTCGCCCGCGGCGCGACGACGACGCCGCCGAGGACGACCCCCGCCTCGGGGTGCGCGAAGAGCTTGACGAAGCCGTCGCGCATGCCGAGCATCTTGGCGCGCGGGTTGCGCGCGAGCGGCAGCACGGTCGTGACGTACTTGCTGTTCTGCGCCTTGAGCCGCTCCTCGCTGTACCCGACGGTCGCGATCTCGGGCGCGGTGAAGATGTTCGCCGCGACGGTCCGCAGCTTGATCGGCACGACGGCGTCGCCGAGCGCGTGCGACATGGCGACCCGGCCCTGCATGGCGGCGACCGACGCGAGCGGCAGCACCCCGGTGCAGTCGCCGGCCGCGTAGATGCCGCGCACGGACGTGCGCGACACCTTGTCCACCTCCACGTGGCCGCTCGGCGTGAGCCGGACCCCGGCCTCCTCGAGGCCGATGCCGCTCGTCGAGGGGATGGCGCCGACGGCGATGAGGACGTGCGAGCCCTCGACGACGCGGCCGTCGGACAGGGTGACGCGCACGCCGTCCTCGGTGCGCTCGGCGGACTCGGCACGGGACCGCGACATGACGGTCATGCCGCGCGAGCGGAACACGCCCTCGAGCAGCTCCGCGGCGTCGGCGTCCTCCCCCGGGAGCACGCGGTCGCGGCTCGACACGAGGACGACGTCGGACCCCAGCGCGTTGTACGCGCCCGCGAACTCGGCGCCGGTGACGCCCGACCCGACGACGATCAGCCGTTCCGGGAGCTCGGCCAGGTTGTAGAGCTGCGTCCACGTGAGGATGCGCTCGCCGTCGGGCTGCGCCGTCGGCAGGACGCGCGGCGTCGCGCCGACCGCGAGCAGGATCACGTCGGCGTCGAGCACGACGGGACCGTCGGTGCCGTCGGGCGAGTCGACGACGACGCGCTCGGGGCCGTCGAGGCGACCCTCGCCGATGACGACGCGCACGCCCTCGCGCTCCAGCCGCGCGTGGATGTCCGCGGACTGTGCCGCCGCGAGCGCCATGACGCGCGTGTTCACGGCCTCGAGGTCGACGATGTGCCGGCGCATGGCCGGGTGCTGCGCCTTGGCAGTGTCGACGGGCAGGCGGATCCCGAGCTCGGCGGCGCGCTCCGCGATGGTCATCCAGTCGGCGGTCGCGATGAGGGTCTTGGAGGGGACGACGTCCGTGAGCACGGCCGCGCCGCCCAGGCCGTGCCGTTCGACGACGGTCACGTCGGCGCCGAGCCGGCGGGCGACGAGAGCGGCCTCGTAGCCGCCGGGCCCGCCTCCGAGGACGACGATGCGGGTGGCCTGATGGTCGATGCTCGCGTGCGTCACGCCGGACATTCTGTCAGGCCGTCGCGTCCCACGGTGTCAGCATGCGAGACGACGCGGCCGGTCAGGACCGTGCGGCGGGCCTCGCCGCTCGTCGGGTCGGGCGCCCGGGGACGGACTAGCCTTGCGTCCATGACGACGACGCCTGCGAGCACACCCCCGCTCGACGACCCCGCCACCGACCCGTTCCTCGTGGCGCGGGCCGCCGCCGACCACATCGCGCAGGCCACGGGGGTCGAGGGCCACGACATGGCGCTCGTGCTGGGCTCGGGGTGGGGCGGTGCCGCGGAGCTCCTGGGCGACGTCGTCGCGGAGGTCCCGACGCACGAGATCCCCGGATTCTCCGCCCCCGCGGTCGCGGGCCACCTCTCGGTGACGCGGTCGATCCGGGTCGAGCGGGCCGACGGCTCCGTCCGGCACGCCCTGGTGCTCGGCTCGCGCACGCACCTGTACGAGGGCAAGGGCGTGCGCGCCGTCGTGCACGGCGTGCGCACGGCCGCGGCGACGGGCGCCGAGACGCTGATCCTCACGAACGGGTGCGGCGGCCTCAACCAGGACTGGGGAGCGGGCACGCCCGTGCTGCTCTCCGACCACATCAACCTCACGGCCCGCAGCCCGCTCGAGGGCCCGACGTTCGTCGACCTCACCGACGTCTACTCGCCGCGCCTGCGCGAGCTCGCGCACCGTGTCGACCCCACGCTCCCGGAGGGCGTGTACGCGCAGTTCCCGGGGCCGCACTACGAGACCCCGGCCGAGGTGCGGATGGCCGGGATCCTCGGCGCCGACCTGGTCGGCATGTCCACGACGCTCGAGGCCATCGCGGCCCGCCACTGCGGCCTGGAGGTGCTCGGCGTCTCGCTCGTGACGAACCTCGCCGCCGGGATCAGCCCGACGCCGCTCTCCCACGCCGAGGTCATCGAGGCCGGCCAGGCCGCGGGACCCCGGATCAGCGCCCTCCTGGCCGACATCGCGAAGCTGGTGTGACATGACGGACCGCACCGCGGGGTACCGGACCGACCCCGCCGACGACCCGACGTTCGACCCGGGGACCGACCGCGGCGCGTTCCTCGAGCGCGTCGCCGCGTGGATCGACGACGACGTCGACGCGGGCGACCAGGACGAGCTGCGGCACCTGCTCGACCTGGCCGACTCGCCCGACCCACGCAAGCACGACGTGCGCGTCGCGGCCCTCACCGAGCTGCAGGACCGGTTCTCCGGCCCGCTCGAGTTCGGGACCGCCGGGCTCCGCGGGCGCATGGCCGCCGGTCCGCACCGCATGAACCGCGCGGTCGTGATCCGCGCGGCGGCGGGGCTCGGGGCGTACCTGCTCGACGCGCTCGGGCCTGCGGGCGCCGGCGGCGCGGCCCGCCCGCGCGTCGTCGTCGGGTTCGACGCGCGGCACCGTTCGCGGACGTTCGCGGTCGACAGCGCGGCCGTGCTCACGGCGGCCGGGCTGGACGTCCTCGTCCTGCCCTCGGCCCTGCCGACGCCGGTCCTCGCGTTCGCGGTGCGCCACCTCGGCGCGGACGCGGGCGTCATGGTGACCGCGAGCCACAACCCGCCGGCCGACAACGGGTACAAGGTCTACCTCGGCGGACGGGTCGTCGCCGACTCCGGGCAGGGCGCCCAGATCGTCCCGCCGTTCGACGCCCGCATCGCCGCCGCGATCGCGGCCGTCGGACCGGCGCGGACGGTCCCGCGCGCGAGCGGGGGCTGGACCGTCCTCGACCGGGAGGTCGTCGGCGCGTACGTCCGCTCGGTCCTCGCGCTGTCCGACGGCGCCCCCCGCCGCCTCAGGGTCGTCACCACCGCGCTGCACGGCGTGGGCGGCGAGACGGTCGCGCACGTGCTGCGCGACGCGGGCTTCACGACCGTCGTGCCGGTCGAGGAGCAGCTCGACCCGAACCCCGACTTCCCGTCGGTCGCGTTCCCCAACCCGGAGGAGCCGGGCGCGATGGACCTCGCGCTCGCCGTCGCGCAGGACGCGAGCGCCGACGTCGTGCTCGCCAACGACCCCGACGCCGACCGGTGCGCGGTCGCGGTGTTCGACGCGCGCGTCGGCACCTACCAGGGCGCGGAGACCGCGCGCTCCAACGGGTGGCGCATGCTGCACGGCGACGAGGTGGGCGCGCTGCTCGGCGACGACGTCGCGCGGCGCATCGCGGCGTCCGGCGCGGCGTCGGGCACCCGGGGAGGCGTGCTCGCGTGCTCGGTCGTGTCCTCGCGGCTGCTCGGGAAGATCGCGGCCGCGCACGGGCTCGGCTTCGCGACGACGCTCACGGGCTTCAAGTGGATCTCGCGCGTCGACGGGCTCGTGTTCGGGTACGAGGAGGCGCTCGGCTACTGCGTCGACCCCGCGCACGTCCGGGACAAGGACGGGATCAGCGCCGCGCTGCTCGTCGCGCAGCTCGCCAACCGACTCAAGGCGGAGGGCCGCACGCTCGTCGACGCGCTCGACGACCTGGCGCGCCGGCACGGCCTCCACGTGAGCGACCAGCTCTCCGCGCGGTTCACCGACCTCGACCGCATCGGCGAGACGATGACGCACCTGCGGGCCGCTCCCCCGCGCACGCTCGCGGGTGCCGGCGTCTCGGACGTCGCCGACCTGTCCGCAGGCCTCGACGGCCTGCCGCCCACCGACGGCGTGCGGATCCTCACCGCCGACGGCACGCGCGTCATCGTCCGCCCGAGCGGCACCGAGCCCAAGGTGAAGTGCTACCTCGAGGTCGTGCTGCCCGTCGCCCCCGACGCCTCGCACGCCGACCTCACGGCGGCCCGCGCCGCCGCGCGCGACCGCCTCGACCGCGTCAAGGCCGACATGCAGCGGGCCCTGGGACTCTGAGTCTCAGCGGTCGGGAAGCTCGAGCGCCCTCTGCATGCAGCGGAGGGACAGGTCGAGGAGTGCGCTCGTGTCCATGCCCTGCACCTCATCGACGCTCCGGCTCCGCCTCACGAACGTCGTCCCCGTCCAAGCCGTCCAGCGGCTCAGGCGCCGGATCGAAGAACCCCGGCTTGATCGAGTCGACATCACACTCAGTCTCGGTCCCGTACGTCGTCATCACCCGAACCTGCCCCGACTCGTCCCGCTCCAGGTAGTACCCGCGCTCGAACGCGACCGGCGACGCCGGCGCCACCTGACCCGAGGCCAGGCTCCACGTCGCATACGCGCACACCACCACCTCCGCCTTGTCCGGCCCCGTCTCCTCCACCGACAACGGCTCGAACGGCCTCGGACCCACCAGCGTGAAGTACCGGCCCTGATCGAGAGCGTCCCGCTGCCCCGACGCGGTCCGGTGCACGATGTCGCCGCTCATGACAGCCAGCAACGCCGGGTCCGACCAGTCGTGCGCGTTCCACGCCGCCGCGAACAGGGCCTCGTACTCCCGCAACGCCTGCACCCACGGGTCCGACTCCAGCTCACCCGACGGCTCACCCTGCGGCCACCGCACCTCCGGCACCACCAACGGCTCCGACTCGCTCGCACACCCCGCCCCCGTCAGCATGAGGGCCACGACAGCGACAGCACCCACCACGCGAGGAACCATCGAGCGAACACCGACCAGCGACGACGGACTCATGGACGCTTCGGCTCCGCCTCACGCACATCGTCACCGTCCAACCCGTCCAGCGGCTCGGGCGCCGGATCGAACAAGCCCGGCGAGATCGAGTCGACATCACACTCAGTCTCGGTCCCGTACGGCGTCATCACCCGAATCTGCCCCGACTCGTCCCGCTCCAGGTAGTAGCCCTGCTCGAACGCGACGGGCGACGCCGGCGCCACCTGACCCGGAGCCAGGCTCCACGTCGCATACGCACACACCACCACCTCCGCCTTGTCCGGCCCCGTCTCCTCCACCGACAATGGCTCGAACGGCAACGGACCCACCAGCGTGAAATACCGGCCCTGATCGAAGGCATCCCGCTGCCCCGACGCAGTCAAGTGCGCGATGCCGCCGCTCATCACCTCAAGCAAGGCCGAGTCCGACCAGTCATGCGCATTCCACGCGGCCGCGAGCAGGGCCTCGTACTCCCGCACCGCCTGCACCCACGGGTCCGACTCCAGCTCACCCGACGGCTCACCCTGCGGCCACCGCACCTCCGGCACCACCAACGGCTCCGGCTCGCTCGCACACCCCGCCCCGGTCGCGGCGAGCGTGAGGACGAGCGCAGCACCGGTCCAGGGGCGTGGGGTCGTTCGGGGGCGTCGGTTCACGCGGGTGCTCCTCGTCCTCATCGTTCGCTGCTCAGGACGGTCTGGCCGGTGACGGCATCGAAGGTCTGGCCCCAGTCGCCGACCAGGTCGTCCACGTCGTCGGCCTGCTCGGGGAAGTCGCGAGGGTGGTAGGCCCCGGCCTCGCGCATCAGGTCCCCGAGGTCGTACAACGCCGCGCGAAGCACCTCAGCACGGGCCTCACGCGTCGCGGGCAGCTCCTGGACCGCGCCCTGGTACTCGTCCGCCCACGACCGTGCGATCTGGTCACCCATCGTGCCGAGCCCGCTGCCGTACAGGTACGACCTGAGCGGGCCACCCCCGATCGGGATCGCACCGAGGACGGCGGTGACGTCGGCGACGGCCTTGCGCCGTGCGTCGTCCTCGTCCCCGGCCGCCACCAGCCCCGATGCGGCCGGCCCGGCGTCCAGCAACGCCTGGCACAGCACCACACGCTCCAGCGCGTCGTACCCCGCCACGCCCGGGGTCGTGACGGCCCGGTCCACGACCCATCCCTGATACGCGGCCACGTACCGCTCGAACCGCTCCGCGCCCTGCGGGTGGAACGTCGCCATCGCCACGACCCTCCCCAGATCCCCTGCCTGCACGTCACCGATCGGCTGCTTCGGCCCGCCGGGAAGAGACCCAAAGATGAAGGGCTTCTGCTTAGAGTCTGTACCGGTTGAGTCCGCGGGCAAGCCCGCGGTCGAGCGGTCGAGCGGGTACTCCACGAGGTAGGGGAGCTGCGTGCCCACCGCCTCGGTGAGCAGGATCCCGGCCGTCGCGCTCACGTGCTGCGGCCGCAGCGACGGATTGTCCGCGAGGCTGTCGAACACCCAGGTGTTCAGGGTCGCGACCTGCTGCCACGCCCGCTCGTCGACCACGTCGGTGTCGCTCGGCCCGCCCGGGACGTGCTGCGCACCGGCCCAGAGGCCCGCGACCCCGGCAAACCCGTCGCCCTGGGACCAGTCCCGCTGCTGGAACCAGTAGTCCACCCGTGCCTGCCCGGTGTCCCAGCCGTCGCGCACAGGATCCGGCGTGGTGTCGGTGAGCCAGTCCGCTGCGTCCTGCGGGTACAGGCCCAGGGTCTGCAGCACGGCACCCGCAGGCTCGCGCACCCGGCCTGCGTCCACGCTCGCCCCGAGCGCGACCTTGGTCAGCTCCACCCCCGCCGCGACGAGCCCCGCGTCGGCGAGCCGTCCCCCGGCCCACGGGCCCGTCCGTTCGAGCTCGTCGACCATCCCCGCCATCGCGACCGTCAGGCCCCGACCCATCGGCGTGCTCACCGGGTCGTCGAACAGGTACCCGAGCACCGACCAGTCCCCGCCCACGCGCGCCGCCTCGACCAGACCCTGCGCGAACTCGCCCGACCGGAGCGTCGTCCAGTCCCGCGACGCCACCGACACACCCAGCCGCAACCACCCGGCCACCGCGGCGCCCTGGACCGGGTCCAGCGTCCGGTCCGCGACACCCGTCCCGGCAGCCTCCAGCACCCGCATCGACAGCCCCGGCCCGAGCTCACGCACCCACGCCTTCAGCAGAGCCTCGTCACCACCGTGCGCCCCCAGCACCGTCAGGACGTGCTCGACCTCTGCCGCGTCCAACCGGCCGTCCGCCCACGCCTCACCGCCCAGGTACGCGGCCAGACCCGCACCCACGGCCCCCGCCCCCAGGTCGTCCGACCCCAGCACCCCGATCGCCGCGTACGCCGCCCGACGCTCCGCCCAACCCGCCGGCACCGCCGCCGCCAGCTCGTCGACCAACCTGCGGTCCGCAGCCTCACGCTCCGCAACGAGCTCGTCGATCCGGCACACCGCCCACGTCGCGTCCGACTCCAGCTCCTCGACCTCGCGCGCCGTCACCGTCCCAGGACCCGCCAGACCGACCACCGTGCACCGCACGTGCCCCGCACCGTCCCGGTGGCACGCCAGCCCGTACCCGGCCGCCCGCGCGGACAAGACCCTCAACCGGTCGCGGTACCCCACGTACTGCGGCCCGATCTCCTCCAGCACCCCGACGTACCGCGACACCGCGACCCGCGCCGCCTCACACCCCTCCACGACGCCGGACGCCCGCACCGACACCGACCACAACGGCCCGTCCAACCACGCCCGGAACGACTCCCCCGACCAGAACCGCTCCATCACCCCCGACACGTCGAACGCGCCCGCCTGCACCCCCACCGCGCCCGTACCCGCCGCAGCCAGCCCGGCCACCATCGACCGCAGCCCCGACACGTCACCCTCACCCGGATCCCCCGGCACCCACGACCACACCGACGCCACCCTCAGACCCGACGCGCCGCGAACCCGGACACCGCCGCACCGTCCGCACGCTCACCCTCGGACCCGGCGAACCGCGCCACCGCCCCAGCGTCCTCACAATCAGCCCGCAGCAGCGCGAGCTCCGCGACCAGCCACTGCCGCACGGACTCGGTGGCGTCGACCACCCGCTCCCCCGACCCGGCCGCCCGCCAGCCCGGCGCCATGACCAGCCCGGGCAGGCCTTCCACCGTCGACGCGACATGACGCACGCCTGCGGGATCCATCGACCACGGCACCGACACGAGCACCCCCTGCTCCTCGTCGCTCGGCCTCGCGCCGAGCCCCCTGCGGACCAACCTAGCGGCGCCCGCGACACCGCAAGCGCCGTCGTCCACAGGCCGAAACCCGCCCCACGGCGACCGACCGCGACGAACCTGCCGGACCCACCACGAGGCGTACCGACGGGTAACCTGGTGCGATGAGCACAACGACACCGACGTCGGTCGCCGAGACCGGCCGGGCGGGCACCGGAACGGCGCCGGCGACCCCGGGTTCGGCCGACCGGTCCGCTGCCGAGATCGCCGATCTCGCGCGCTCCGTGACGGGTTCCGCCCTCCTCGACGACACCGCCTGGCGCCGCTACCTGCACGGGCTGCCGGGCGTCGACAAGGTGGGCGCCGACGGCCGCGCGGCCGCCCTCGGCACCCGCTCGATCAAGACGACGTCCAAGGCCTGGGCGCTCGACACGATCATCCGCATGGTCGACCTCACGACGCTCGAGGGTGCGGACACGCCCGGCAAGGTGCGCGCGCTCGCCGCGAAGGCCGTGCGCCCCGAGCCGGCCGACCCGACGTGCCCGTCCGCCGCCGCCGTGTGCGTGTACAACGACCTCGTCCCCGTCGCGGTCGAGGCGCTCGCCGGGACGGGCGTCAAGGTCGCCGCCGTCTCGACCGCGTTCCCGTCGGGCCGCGCGAGCCGCGCGGTGCGCCTCGCGGACACGCGCGACGCCGTCGAGGCGGGCGCGGACGAGATCGACATGGTCATCGACCGCGGCGCGTTCCTCTCGGGGCGCTACTCCCAGGTCTACGAGGACATCGTCGCCGTGCGCGAGGAGTGCCGGGCGAACGGGCACCACGCGCACCTCAAGGTCATCCTCGAGACCGGCGAGCTCGCCACGTACGACAACGTGCGCCGCGCGTCGTGGCTCGCGATGCTCGCGGGGGCCGACTTCATCAAGACGAGCACCGGCAAGATCTCCCCCGCGGCGACGCTCCCGGTGACGATCGTCATGCTCGAGGCCGTGCGCGACTTCCGGGCGCTCACAGGCGTCCCGGTCGGGGTCAAGCCCGCGGGCGGCATCCGCACGTCGAAGGACGCCATCAAGTACCTCGTCGCGGTCAACGAGACCGCGGGCGGCGACTGGCTCGACCCGGACTGGTTCCGGTTCGGGGCCTCGTCGCTGCTCAACGACGTGCTCATGCAGCGCAACAAGCTCGCCACGGGTGCCTACTGGGGCCCCGACTACGTGACCGTCGACTGAGCCGGACTGAAGGACACCATGACCACCACAGCAAGCACGGCCGGCTCGCCGTTCGAGTACGCGCCGGCCCCCGAGTCGCGCGCCGTCGTCGACATCGCGTCGTCGTACGGCCTGTTCATCGACGGCGAGTTCACGCCCGCGTCGGACTCGGGCTCGTTCAAGACCGTCAACCCCGCCACGGAGGAGGTCCTCGCCGAGGTCGCCGAGGCGACCGAGGAGGACGTCGACCGCGCCGTCCGCGCGGCGCGCCGCGCGCAGGAGAAGGTGTGGGGCCCCATGCCGGGCCGCGAGCGCGCCAAGTACCTGTTCCGCATCGCGCGCCTGCTCGCCGAGCGCTCGCGCGAGTTCGCGGTCCTCGAGACGCTCGACAACGGCAAGCCGATCCGCGAGTCGCGCGACGTCGACGTCCCGACGGCGGCCGCGCACTTCTTCTACTACGCGGGCTGGGCCGACAAGCTCGAGCACGCGGGCTACGGCCCCGACCCGCGCCCGCACGGCGTCGCCGCGCAGGTGATCCCGTGGAACTTCCCGCTGCTCATGCTCGCGTGGAAGATCGCCCCCGCGCTCGCGACGGGCAACACGGTCGTGCTCAAGCCCGCCGAGACCACGCCGCTCACCGCGCTCCTGTTCGCGGACCTGCTGCGCCAGGCCGAGCTGCCGGCCGGCGTCGTCAACATCGTCACCGGCGCGCGCGCCACCGGCTCGGCACTGGTCAACCACCCGGACGTCGACAAGATCGCGTTCACGGGCTCGACCCCGGTCGGCAAGCGCATCGCCCAGGAGATCGCGGGCACGCGCAAGCACGCGACGCTCGAGCTCGGCGGCAAGGCCGCGAACATCGTGTTCGACGACGCGCCGATCGACCAGGCGATCGAGGGCATCGTCAACGGCATCTTCTTCAACCAGGGCCAGGTGTGCTGCGCCGGGTCGCGCCTGCTCGTGCAGGAGTCGATCGCCGAGGAGCTCGTGGACCGGCTCAAGGCCCGACTCGGCACGCTGCGCGTCGGCGACCCGATGGACAAGAACACCGACGTCGGCGCGATCAACTCGCCGCAGCAGCTCGCGCGCATCACCGAGCTCACCGACGCGGGCACGGCCGAGGGCGCGACGCGCTGGAGCCCGGACTGCGAGCTGCCGTCGTCGGGGTACTGGTTCGCCCCGACCCTGTTCACGGGCGTCTCCGCCGCGCACCGCATCGCGCGCGAGGAGATCTTCGGCCCGGTGCTGAGCGTCCTGACGTTCCGCACCCCCGCCGAGGCGGTCGCCAAGGCGAACAACACCCCGTACGGCCTCTCGGCAGGGATCTGGACCGAGAAGGGGTCGCGCATCCTCTGGATGGCCGACCAGCTCCGCGCGGGCGTCGTGTGGTCCAACACCTTCAACCGGTTCGACCCGACGAGCCCGTTCGGCGGCTACAAGGAGTCGGGCTACGGACGTGAGGGCGGCCGGCACGGCCTGGCGCCCTACCTGATCGAGGGGAGCACCTACTGATGGCCCGCACGAGCAAGGCGCCGACCGGCTCAGCCCGCACCGCTCCCGCACCCGAGCGCCTGGGCGTGCGCAAGACGTACAAGCTCTACGTCGGCGGGAAGTTCCCCCGCAGCGAGTCGGGCCGCACGTACGAGGTGACGGACGCCAAGGGGCGGTTCCTCGCGAACGTCGCGCAGGGCTCCCGCAAGGACGCGCGCGAGGCCGTCGTCGCCGCCCGCGCGGCGCAGGCGAAGTGGGCGGGCGCGACGGCGTACAACCGCGGCCAGGTGCTCTACCGCGTCGCGGAGATGCTGGAGGGGCGCCGCGAGCAGTTCGTCGCCGAGGTCGTCGCGGGCGAGGGCCTCACGGCGCGTCAGGCCGAGGTCGCCGTCTCCGAGGCCATCGACCGCTGGGTCTGGTACGCGGGCTGGACGGACAAGGTCGCGCAGGTCGCCGGCTCCGCCAACCCGGTCGCCGGCCCGTACTTCAACCTGTCCGCCCCCGAGCCGACCGGCGTGGTCGTCGTCGTCGCCCCGCAGCGCTCGTCGCTGCTCGGCCTCGTCTCGACGATCGTCCCGCCGCTCGTCACGGGCAACGCGGTGATCGTCGTCGCGAGCGAGCAGCGCCCGATCCCGGCCGTCACGCTGTCCGAGGTGCTCGCGACCTCGGACGTCCCGGGCGGCGTGGTCAACGTCCTCACCGGCTTCACCAGGGAGCTCGCTCCCCCGCTCGCGTCGCACCTCGACGTCAACGCGATCGACCTCGCCGGCGCCGTCGGCGCCGAGGGCGTCACGTGGGGCGAGCTCGAGGCCGCCGCGGCCGACTCCGTCAAGCGCGTCCTGCGCCCCGCCGTCGGCCGCCGCGGCGACGACGCCGAGCCCGACTGGACCGAGGCCCCGCGCCCCCAGCGCATCCTCGCGTTCACCGAGACCAAGACGGTCTGGCACCCCAAGGGCGCCTGACCCCCCGCCGAGAACGACGTTGGTGCCGTGATCGCGTCGATCACCGCACCAACGTCGCTCTCGGCCCCGGGAAGGGTCAGAGCTGGGCGCCCTGGACCTCCTGGTAGCCCGGCAGGATCACGTCGTCGACGAGCGCGCGCCGCTCGTCGTGGTGGACGAACGCGCTCCACGCGGCGGTCATCGTCACGTCGGCGAGGTCGTCGATCGTCCACCCGGCGTGCTCGACGAGGAGCGCCATCTCCTGGGTCATCGTCGTGCGCGACATGAGGCGGTTGTCGGTGTTGAGCGTGACGGCGAAGTCGAGCTCCTTGAGGCGCGTGATCGGGTGGGCCGCGACCGACGTCGCCGCGCCGGTCTGCACGTTCGACGACGGGCACAGCTCGAGCGGGATCTGGTGGTCGCGCACCCAGTGCGCGAGGAGGCCGAGCGCGGCCGTCCCGGACTCACCCTCCGCGCTGTGCGGGTGCTCCGGGTCGAACGTGATGTCCTCGACGATGCGCACGCCGTGACCGATGCGGCTCGCCTGGCCCAGGTGCACGGCCTCCGCGATCGACGCCGGACCGGCGGCCTCGCCCGCGTGGATGGTGACGGGGAAGTTCTCGTCGGCGAGGTAGCGCCAGATCTCCGCGTGGCGCGAGGGCGGGAACCCGTCCTCGGCGCCCGCGATGTCGAACCCGACGACGCCGTTCGCACGGTTCGCGACGGCGAGCTCGGCGATCTCCTGCCACCGGTCGGCGTGCCGCATCGCGGTGACGAGCTGCCCGACGCGGATGGTCCGGCCCTCGGCCTCGGCCTCCGCGACGCCCTGCTCGATGCCGGACTGCACGGCGTCCACCGTCTCCTGGAGGGTGAGCCCGCGCTGGAGGTGCTGCTCGGGCGCCCACCGCTGCTCGGCGTACACGACGCCGTCCCGTGCGAGGTCGAGGACCGCCTCGCGCGCCACGCGCGCGAGCGCGTCACGCGTCTGCATCACGGCGATCGTGTGGTCGAACGTCTCGAGATAGCGCACGAGGGAGCCGGAGTCGGCCGACTCGGCGAACCAGGCGCCGAGGGACTCGGCGTCGCCCGCGGGAAGCTGGTGCCCGACGTCGGCGGCGAGCTCCAGGATCGTGGCGGGGCGCAGCCCTCCGTCGAGGTGGTCGTGCAGCACGACCTTGGGCAGCGAGCGGATGACGTCGACCGTCAGGGGTGCGTTCTCGGTGGTCATGCGCTCACGGTACCGGCCGGTACGTCGACGCTCGCGCCGAACGACCGCGCGACCGGGACCGGTCAGGCGTAGTCGTCCTCCTCGCCCGGCACGGCGGACGCCTGCTCGACGACGTCGGCCTCGTTCGCCTCGCCCTCGAGGTCGGGGCGAGCGGTGCGCGGGCGGTACTCGTCGCTCTCGTGCTCGGCGTCGTCGACGCCCGGGCCGTCGTCCTCCGACTCCTCGACCAGGCTCACGACCTCCTCGTCCTGCTCGACCAGGCCGGCGTCCCGCCACGCGTCGTTCCCGGGCACGGTGCTCATCGCGACTCCTCACCTGACGACTCGGCGCGCCACGGCCGTGGCGGCTCTCTTCATCCTCCCGCCGGGTGCGGGGCCTCGCCAGCCCGGCCGACGGCGGGCAGGAGCGCCCAGCAGACGTGCGGCCACCCCCCGAGCGCGCTCCTCGCCCCGGGCGACCGGGCGCCGTCGAGCAGGTGCGCCACGTCCAGGTCGTGCACGGTGCCCGACGACGGCTCGTAGACCCGGCAGCGCCGCGCCCGCGCGGCGGTGCCGGCACTGGCGCCGTCGTCGGCGTCGGCGTCAGTGCCGACGTCGGCGTCGGTGAGCAGCACGACGTGGCGCGGCACGGCGGTCGCGACGCCGAGGGCGAGGTCACCGCCGGTGAAGAGCGGAACGGGCACGCCGTGTGCCGCCGCGGCGAGGGCGGCCCGGACCACCGGGTCGTCGTCCCGGTCTCCGGCGACGACGCGCTCGACGTACCGCACGTCCGCGTGGCGCGCGGCCCGCGCGGCGCCCCACGGCGGCGTCCCGAGGGACGCGGGCCACGGCAGGGGGCCCAGAGCGGCACGGTTGGTCCGGCGCTTCAGCACCCGCTGCAGCTCTCCGAACCGCGCCGCCCCTCCCGACCGGGGCCGGCCGCCCGTCCCGGCGTCGTCCCCCGCGCGCAGGCCTGTGGCGAGCCACAGCGCGAGCACCGGGTCGCCGGCCGCGGCGAGCAGCCCGAGCACGGCCGAGCCGCACGTGGTCGCGTCGGTCTGGCGTGCCGGCTCCCCGCCGAGCTCGAGCAGCCGGACCCCGCGTTCGCGCGGGCCACCCCACCCGTGGGCCGCGCGGCCCAACGGGTCGACGACGGCGCGCCGGGTCCTCGGGTCGAGCGCGGCGAGCGTGCCGGCGAGCGCGCGCACCCGGTCCGCGGGGTGGCCCGCGCGCCGGGCGAGGGCGAGGGCACGGTCCGTCCCGCCGTCGGGCCGGTAGACGCCGCCGGGCGGTGGCTGCGGCACCGCGCGCGCGGGCACGAGCCGCGCGAGGTCCGTGACCCGCAGCGCGCCGAGCGCACCCCGGACGGTCATGCCGCTCCCAGCGCGCGGCCGAGCGCCCAGACGGCGCCCACGACGGCCAGCACGACGACGAGGCTCGCGACGCGCACCAGGAAGGACCACGAGTACAGCCGCCCGTGGCCGGGCAGCCCGCCGGTCGGGGGCCGCAGGACGGCGGGGACGAGCGCCAGCACCCCCACGGCGACCGCCGCGCACACCGTGACGGTCGACCCGGAGCGGAGCCCCGCGCCCGCCAGCAGGAGCGCGCCCACGACGACGCCGAGCACCGTCCGCTGCCACGCGAGCGCCGTGCGCTCCGGCTGCATGCCCTCGTCCCGGACCGGCGGCGAGGGCACCTCTCCCGGCGGCGTGCTCACGGCCCGCCCGCCGAGCCCACGGCGTAGCCCGCGAGCAGCAGCGCGAGGACCACGACCCCCGCCACGAGCACGGGCAGCCCGCTCGGGGCGGGCAGCCGCCGTCGCAGGCGCAGCGCGCGCTCGTTGCGGCGCCAGGAGACGAGCGCGTAGCCCGCGAACCCGGCGCCCACGAGGCACGCGACGCCGGCGACGACGTCGAGCACGCCCGGCATGTCGGCGAACGTCGCGAAGGACGTCAGCGCGACGCCGCCCGCGACCAGCCCGAGGCCCGTGCGGACCCACGCGAGCGCGGTGCGCTCGTTGGCGAGGCTGAACCGCGCGTCGGGCTCGGACCCGACCCCGTACACGGAGCGCGGTCGACGCGTGTCCGCCGGCTCGCCCGCGCCCGGCTCGTCGGGTGCCACGCTCAGTCGACGCGGTCCAGGACCACGGGACCACGCTCGACGACGGTGCCCGGTGCCGCGACCGCCCACGCCCCCTCGAGCGCCTGCACGGCCCGCTCGAAGCGCTCCGGCGTGTCGGTGTGCAACGTCATGAGGTGCTGGCCCTTGCGCACGGTGTCGCCCGGCTTGGCGAACAGCTCGACGCCCGCACCCGCCTGCACCGGGTCCTCCTTGCGCGCGCGCCCCGCCCCGAGCCGCCACGCGGCGACCCCGACGGCGTACGCGTCGAGGCGTTCGAGGACGCCGTCGCGGTCGGCGACGACGTGCTCGCGCTCGCGCGCGACCGGCAGCGGGGCCCGCGAGTCGCCGCCCTGCTCCGCGATCATCTCGCGCCACTTGTCGAGCGCACGGCCGCCCACGAGCGCGTGCCGCACGTCGTCCTCGTCCTGCGGGCGGCCCGCCCCGGCCAGCATCTCGAGGGCGAGCGCGACCGTGAGGTCGACGACGTCCTGCGGCCCTGCGCCCTTCATGACCTCGACGGACTCGCGCACCTCGAGCGCGTTGCCCGCGGTGAGCCCGAGCGGCGTCGACATGTCGGTGAGCAGCGCGACGGTGCGCACGCCGGCGTCGGTGCCGAGGTCGACCATCGTCCGCGCGAGCTCGCGCGCCGCGTCGAGCTCCTTCATGAACGCGCCGGATCCCACCTTGACGTCGAGCACGAGCGCGCCCGTGCCCTCCGCGATCTTCTTGCTCATGATCGAGCTCGCGATGAGCGGGATCGACTCGACCGTCCCCGTGACGTCGCGCAGCGCGTAGAGCAGCCGGTCGGCGGGCGCGAGCCCCGAGCCCGCCTGGCAGATCACGGCGCCCACGTGCTCGAGCGCGTTCATCATCTGCTCGTTGGACAGCGCGGCGCGCCATCCCGGTATGGCCTCGAGCTTGTCGAGCGTGCCGCCCGTGTGCCCCAGGCCGCGGCCGGAGAGCTGCGGCACCGCGACGCCGTACACCGCGACGAGCGGCGCGAGCGGCAGCGTGATCTTGTCGCCCACGCCCCCTGTCGAGTGCTTGTCCGCCGTCGGGCGCGAGAGCCCCGAGAAGTCCATCCGCTCGCCCGAGGCGATCATCGCCTGCGTCCAGCGGCCGATCTCGGTCCGGTCCATGCCGTTGAGGTAGATCGCCATCGCGAGGGCGGCCATCTGCTCCTCGGCGACGACGCCGCGCGTGTAGGCGTCGATCACCCAGTCGATCTGCGCGGGGTCGAGCCGCGCGCCGTCGCGCTTGGTGCGGATCACGTCGACCGCGTCGAAGGGCTCGGGCGCCGACCCCGCGTCGTCCGCGCCCGTGCCTGTGCCCGCGTCTGTGCCGTCGGCCCCGACGGGGGCCTCCGCCGTCGCGTCCTGGTCCTGCGTCCCGCCACCCTGCGGGGTCACGTCGTCGCTGGTCACGAGCGCTCCTCCAGATCCTCGGGCCCGAAGGCGTCGGGCAGCACGTCCCTCATCGTCTTGATACCACGCACGGTGTCGACCAGCAGGTCGGGGCCCCCGTGCTCCCACAGGAGCTGTCGGCAGCGACCGCACGGCATGAGGGTCGCGCCGTGCCGGTCCACGCACGCGAACGCCACGAGACGGCCCCCGCCCGTCCCGACGAGCGAGCTGACGAGAGAGCACTCCGCGCACAGCGTCACGCCGTACGCGGCGTTCTCGACGTTGCACCCGACGACGACGCGGCCGTCGTCCACGAGCGCGGCGGCGCCCACCGGGAATCCCGAGTAGGGCGCGTACGCGCGGGTCATGATCTCGCGCGCGGCGTCGCGCAGCGCGTCCCAGTCGACGTCCGGCCCGACGGCGGCCCCGCCCGAGCGGGGCTCGCCGTCGTGCGCGTTCGGCAGGTCTGTCATCGGCACCGCGGCCTCACTTCACGTAGGGGATGCCCTCGGCGGCCGGCGGGCGCACGCGCCCGACGAGGCCGGCGACGGCGAAGATCGTCACGACGTACGGCGTCATGAGCATGATCTGGCTCGGGATCGGCGTCCCGACGATCCCGAGCACGGTCTGCAGGTTGTCGGAGAACCCGAACAGGAGCGCCGCGACGAGCGCGCCGACCGGGTTCCACCGCCCGAGGATCATGGCCGCCAGGGCGATGAAGCCCTTGCCGCCCGTCATCTCCTTGCCGAAGGCGAGCCCCGCGGCGACGGTGAAGAACGCGCCGCCGAGGCCGGCGACCGCGCCGCCGAGGATCGTGTTGCGCACGCGGGTCGCGTTGACCTTGATGCCCACGGTGTCGGCGGCCTTGGGGTGCTCGCCGACCGCGCGCAGGCGCAGGCCCCACCGGCTCCGGAAGAGGAAGACCTGGAGCAGGATCACGACGACGTACATGATGTAGACGAGCAGCGTCTGGCGGAAGAGCACCGGTCCCACGACGGGGATCTGCGAGAGCACCGGGATCTCGATCACGGGTAGCGGGGTCCGCGTGTTCCACGTGCCCGGGTCCTCGGTGAGCACCGTGGAGTACAGGTAGCTCGTCACGCCCACGACGAGCACGTTGAGCACGACGCCGACGATGATCTGGTTCACCCAGTACTTCACCGAGAAGATCACGAGCAGCACGCCCACGAGGGCACCCGCGATCGGGGCCGCGATGAGGCCGGCGTACGCGGACGACGTCAGCGACGCGACGACCGCCGCGAGGAACGCCCCGGCGAGGAGCTGGCCCTCGATGGCGATGTTGATGATGCCGACGCGCTCGCACAGCACGCCCGAGAGCGCGCCGAACACGAGCGGGACCGCCAGGAAGAGCGAGCCCTGCAGCAGCCCCGTGAGCGGGATCGCGGCCTTGCCCGCCCCCGCCCAGCTCAGGAAGGCGAAGACCACGGCGACGCCGAACACGATGGGGAGCCAGACGCCCACCTTGCGCCGGTCGCGCGCCGCCCAGAAGGACAGCCCCGCGAGCAGGAGCGCGAGGATCGACAGGAACAGCGCCGCTCCCGTCGAGCTGACCGTGATCGGCTCGATCTGGAAGAAGTCGCTCGCGGTCGAGAGGCGGAACGTCGTCTGCTGCCCCCCGGCGGGGAGCAGGGCGAAGAAGACCAGTGACAGCAGCCCGATGACCGCGTACGCGACGGGGGCCTTCCAGCTGATGGGCGGGAGCGGCTTGGCCGCGCGCTGGGGCGCGGAGGCCGGCGCCGGGGTGGTGGTCGCGGTGCTCATGCTCCGGCCTCCTGCGTCGTCGTGGTGGTCGTGGCCGCCTCGGCCCGCCGTCTCGCGGCGTGACGCTCGGCGCGCGTCGGGCCACCCGGGGTCGGGAGCCGGAAGATCGCCCGCACGAGCGGCGGGGCGGCGATGAAGAGCACGATGAGGGACTGCACGACGAGCACGATGTCGATCGGCGTCCCGGTGCGCGCCTGCATCGCGAAGCCGCCTGCGCGGAGCGCGCCGAAGAGCAGACCGGCGAGGACGGTGCCGAGCGGCCGGGAGCGGCCGAGGAGCGCCACGGTGATCGCGTCGAACCCGAAGCTCGCGGCGATGCCCGCCGTGAGGACCTTCTCGGTGCCGAGCACCTGCGCGGCGCCGCCGAGGCCGGCGAGCGCACCGGCGATGGCCATGACCCAGACGGTCACCCACGCCACGGAGATACCCGCGGTACGCGCCGCGTGCGGGTTCTCGCCGACCGCGCGGAAGCGGAAGCCGAGCGTCGAGCGCTCCATGAGCCACCACACGCCCACGGCCGCGAGCAGGGCGAGCAGGAAGCCGAGGTGCAGGCGGAAGCCCTCGCCGAGCAGCAGCGGGAACGTGGCCGAGCTCGGGATGGGCGGGCTGATCGGGTTGCTGCTGCCCGGGCGCTGGAACGCGGGCGTCGTGAGCAGGTACGCCACGAGGTAGACCGCGATGTTGTTGAGCATGATCGTGACGATCACCTCGTGCGCGCCCGTCCGGGCCTTGAGCACACCCGCGATGCTCGCCCAGATCGCCCCGCCGAGCGCGGCACCGAGGACCGCGAGCAGCAGGTGCAGGCCGGGGGGCAGGGAGAACGTGAAACCGATGAACCCGGCGAAGATGCCGCCCAGGATGATCTGGCCCTGCGCACCGATGTTGAACAGGCCCGCGCGGAACCCGATGCCGAGGCCGAGGCCCGCGAGGATGAGCGGTGTCGAGACCGTCATGGTCTCGGTCAGCGGGCGGAGGGCCCGCTGGAGGTCGGGTGCCTGGAAGTTGATGACGGCGCCCTGGAAGAGCGCGCTGTAGGCGCCGAACACGGCGTTCCAGACGGCCTCGAAGAAGTCCGCGGGCCGCGCGAAGAAGTAGGTCGCGGCCTCCTGCACCTCCGGGTCGGCCGCCGCGATGAGCACGCCGCCGAGGACGAGGGCCGCGACGATCGCGAGCAGCGAGACGAGCCAGCTGCTCTCGAGCATCTCGCGCAGGATGCTCGCTCCGGCCGGCGGCCGGGCCTTCGTGGTGTCGCTCGGCGGCGCGGGCGTCGGCGGGACGGCCGCCGCGTCGTCGGGCATGGCCTGCTGGGTCACTGGATCTCCTCCTCGCGGGCGTCGGCGTCGGCCAGGTCGACGTCGACCCCGGCGCTCGACGGCGCGTCTCCCGCCTCGATGTCGGCCTCGCCGAGGGTGGTGCGGTGCTCGGCCGCCTGCGCGACGGCCTCGTCGAGCGGGACCCCCGCCATCATGAGCCCCAGCACGTCGCGGTCCGTGTCGCCCGGGACGACGCCGACGATGCGACCGCGGTACATCACGGCGATCCGGTCCGCGAGGGCGAGCACCTCGTCGAGCTCGGTCGAGACGATGATCACCGGGGTGCCGTTGTCGCGCTCCTCGACGACGCGCTTGTGGACGAACTCGATCGACCCGACGTCGAGCCCGCGCGTCGGCTGCGACGCGATGAGCAGGCGCAGCGGGCGCGACATCTCGCGCGCGAGGACGACCTTCTGCTGGTTGCCGCCGGAGAGGTTCCCGGCGGGCACCTCGACCGTCTGGGTACGGACGTCGAACTCGACCACCCGCTGCTCGGCGTTGTCGCGGATCGCGGCCCGGTTGAGCGCGCCGCCGCGCGAGTAGGGGGGACGGTCGAAGAGGTCGAGGACGAGGTTCTCCTCGACGGAGAACGTCCCGACGATGCCGTCCGTGCTCCGGTCCTCCGGGACGTACCCGACACCGGCGGCGAGGACGTCCGACACCCCGCGGCCGACGAGCTCCTTGCCGTCGAGCGTGATGGAGCCGGCGACGGGCCTGCGCAGGCCCACGATCGTCTCGGTGAGCTCGGTCTGCCCGTTGCCCTGGACGCCCGCGAGGACGAGGATCTCGCCGCGCGCGACGTCGAGGCTCACGCGGTCCACGACCGCGGTGTCGAGGTCGTCCATGACCGTGAGGTCGGTGACCCGTAACGTCGCGTCGCCCGGCTCGGCGGGCGCCTTCTCCACGCCGAGCGAGACGGACCGGCCGACCATGAGGGAGGCGAGCTCGGTCTCGCTCGCGCTCGGGTCCGCGGTCCCCACGACCTTCCCGCGGCGGATGACCGTGATGCGGTCCGCCACGGCGCGCACCTCGCGCAGCTTGTGCGTGATGAAGACGATCGACGTCCCCGCGGCCTTGAGCTGGCGCATGATCGCGATGAGCTCGTCGGTCTCCTGCGGGGTCAGGACCGCGGTCGGCTCGTCGAGGATGAGCACGCGCGCGTCGCGCGAGAGCGCCTTGATGATCTCGACGCGCTGCTGCACGCCGACCGGGATGTCCTCGACCATGGCGTCCGGGTCGACCTCGAACCCGAAGCGGTCGGAGATCTCCTGGACGAGCCGGCGTGCGCGCCGGGCGTCGATGAGACCGGCCCCCTTCACGGGCTCGTGCCCGAGCGCGACGTTCTCCGCCACCGAGAACACCGGGACGAGCATGAAGTGCTGGTGCACCATCCCGATCCCCGCTGCCATGGCGTCGCCGGGGCCCGTGAAAGCGACCGGCCGGTCGTCGACGAGGATCTCGCCGTCGTCCGGGTCGTACAGGCCGTACAGCACGTTCATGAGCGTGCTCTTGCCGGCACCGTTCTCGCCCAGCAGGGCGTGGATCTCGCCTGGCTCGATCACCAGGTCGATGTGGTCGTTCGCGACCAGGGACCCGAACACCTTCGTGATCCCGCGCAGCTCCAGCTTCACCGGGCGGCCTCTCTGAGAACAGGGAACTCCATCGAACCGTACTTCCGTCGCGCCGTCGCCTCGTGCGTCGCCTCATGACGACGGTGGCCCGGGCGGGCTCGCCCGGGCCACCGTCCCGCCGGTCCCGGCAGCCGCAGGGGCCGCGGGACCGACGGTCTCAGAAGGTCGTCACGGGGTGTTGGTCGACTCCACGACCAGGTCCCCGGCGATGATCTGCTCCTGGTACTGGGCGAGCATGTCCTGCAGCTCGGCCGGCACCTTGTCCTCGAAGTCGTGGAACGGCGCGAGGCCGACGCCCTCGTTCTCGAGCGTGCCCACGTAGGGCTCGTTGGTGAAGTTGCCGTCGACCGACTCGCTCACGGTGTCGAAGACCGCCGGACCGATCTGCTTCATCACCGAGGTGATGATGATGTCGCCGTACTCCGTCGTGAGGAAGCCGTCCGAGTCGACCCAGATGATCTTCGCGCCGCCGCTCTGCGCGGCGGCTGCCGCACCGAGACCCACCGGGCCGGCGACGGGCATGATGATGTCCGCGCCCTGGTCGATGAAGCCCTGCGCGAGGTTCTGGCCGTTCGCCTGGTTGTCGAAGTCACCGGTGAAGGAGCCCGTCTGGGCCTCCTTGTCCCAGCCGAGGGTCTTGACCTCGGTGCCGTTGTCCTCGTTGTACTTCGCGACGCCGTCGACGAAGCCGTCCATGAAGATGGCGACCGACGGGATCTGGATGCCGCCGAACGTGGCGACGGTGCCCGTCTCGGTCATGCCCGCCGCGAGGTAGCCCGCGAGGAACGCGGCCTCGGCCGTGTTGAAGAGGATCGGCTTGGCGTTGTCGATCTCGACCGGGTTGAAGTCCGCGTCGGAGAACGACGAGTCGATGAGCGCGAAGTTCGTGTCGGGGTTGGCCTCGGCCGCCGCCTGGATCGGGTCCTCGAGGAGGAACCCGACGCCGATGACGAGGTTGCAGCCCTGCTGGACGAGGTTGTCGATGTTCGGCGCGTAGTCCGTGTCCGCCGAGGACTCGACCTCGGTGGCCGTGATCCCCAGCTCGGACTTCGCCTGCTCCAGGCCCTCGAAACCGGCCTGGTTGAAGGACTGGTCGTCGAACCCGCCGGCGTCGGACACCATGCACGCCGAGAAGTCGGAGTTGCCGCCCGCGGTGTTCTCGCCGCCGCCGGTGGTCTCGTCGTCCTCGGGTGCGGCGCCGCACGCGGCCAGCGCGAGCGCGGCGACGGCCGCGAGCGCGGTGACCTGAGTCGCTCTCTTCACCTGATAGCTCCTGTCGTTCTCGTAGCAGGGCCGCGCAGGGAAGGACCCCTGGGCCCTCCCGAGCGTCGTTGCACGGGAGGACCGGTCCGTCGGCCTCTATAGGACCGAACACTAATCAGCCCGACGGGTCTTGCACGTTACTTGTCGGTAACGCCGCTGCTTCGTTATGCAAGCGTCACTTTGCGTCTGAGGCGTGACACACCCCTGTCCACCGTTCGGGACCGATTCACCCGCCCTGACCGGCGGCGACACGGGCCAGGAGACGCATCCCCGCGTCCACCGCGCGCTCGTCGACCTGCAGGTCGCCCTGGTGGATGTCGTAGCTGCGCCCGCCGGGCGTCCGCGTGCCGAGCCGCGCCATCGCGCCGGGGACCTTCGTCAGGTACCAGGCGAAGTCCTCTCCCCCGAGGGACTGCTCGGTGAGGAGCACGGAGTCCGGGCCGAGGACGTCGCGCGCGGCCGCCTCGAGCAGTCCCGTGCAGCGCTCGTCGTTCTCCACCGGCGGCACGCCGCGCGTGTGGTGCACGGTCACCTCGACCTCGTACGGCGCGACGACCTGCTCGACCGCGTCGTGCAGCACCTGGCCCGCGAACTCCCACGCGCGCACGTCGAGGCAGCGCAGGGTGCCCCGCACGGTCCCCGTGCTCGGGATCGCGTTGTGCGCGGACCCCGCGTGCACCGCTCCCCACGTGAGGTTCACGCCCGAGCGCGGGTCGAGCCGCCGGCCCAGCACCGCGGGGACCTGCGTGATGACCTGGCCCAGCGCGTACACCACGTCCCCCGTGAGGTGCGGCCGGGACGTGTGCCCACCCGGGGACGCGATGGTCACCGAGACCTCGTCGGACGCCGACGTGATCGGTCCGATGCGGGTCCCGATGCGCCCCACGTCGACCTTCGGGTCGACGTGCACGGCGTAGATCTCGTCCACGCCGTCCATCGCCCCCGCGGCGAGGACGTCGAGCGACCCGCCCGGCTGGACCTCCTCGGCCGGCTGGAACACGAGCCGCACCCCGCGCCTCAGCTCCCCCTGCGCGTGCAGGTCCGCGAGGACCAGTCCGGCACCGAGCACCGCGGCGGTGTGCAGATCGTGCCCGCACGCGTGCGCCACGCCCGGGACCGTCGAGGCCCACGGGAGGTCGCACCTGTCCTGCAGCGGCAGCGCGTCGATGTCGGCGCGCAGCGCGACCCGGCCCGGGACGGCCGACGCAGCGTCGTCGGACGACGTCGTGGCCGAGGACCCGGGCGTCACGTCCCCGGGCTCGGGGCCGACGTCGCACACCAGGCCCGTGCCCGGCAGGAGCCGCGGCTCGAGCCCTGCGGCGCGCAGCCGGTCGGCGAGCAGCGCCGTCGTCCGGGTCTCGGCCCGCGAGACCTCCGGGTGGGCGTGGATGTCGCGCCGGACCGCGACGACCTCGTCCACGTGGCGCGCGACGGAGGCACCGATCCGGGCGGCGAGGGTCACGTCGGCCGTCACAGGAGCTCGTCCATCCCGAGCTCGCGCACCGTGTCGACCATCGACTTCACCTGCTGGGCGCGGGCCCGCGTCGTGACGAGCAGGGCGTCCGGGGTGTCCACGACGACGACGTCGTCGAGCCCCAGCACCGTGACGACCCGGTCGCTCGCCGGCACGACCACCGACCCGGCGCTCTCCCGGCGCACGACGCGACCCGTGTCGCCGAGGACCTTCGAGCCCGACCCGTCGACCGAGGGCAGCAGCGCGGCGAGCGAGTTGAAGTCGCCCACGTCGTCCCAGCCGAACGTGCCGGGGACCACCGCCACGCCGCCCACGGCGGCGACCGGCTCGGCGACGGCGTGGTCGATCGCGATCCGCTCGAGGGCGGGCCAGCGCTCGGCGAGCACGCGGTCGCGGTCCGGGCCGTCCCACACGGCGGCGACCGCGCGCAGGCCGTCGTGCAGCTCGGGGCGCTGGTCCGCGAGGTGCCCGAGGAGGACGGACGAGCGCACGATGAAGATGCCGGCGTTCCAGCGGTACTCGCCGGACGCGAGGTAGCGCTGGGCGGTCGCGGCGTCCGGCTTCTCCGTGAAGCCGCGCACGTGCTGCGCGCTCGGCGCCCCCGCGACGCCGAGCGGCGCGCCGCTGTGGACGTAGCCGAACGCCGTCGACGGCCGCGACGCGGCGATGCCGATCGTCACGACGTAGCCCGCGCGGGCCGCCTCCACCGCCTCTCGGACCGACGACTCGAACGCCTCCCGGCCCGTGATGACCTGGTCCGCGGCGAACGACCCGACGACGACGTCCCCGTGGCGCTGCTCGAGGACGGCCGCGGCGAGCCCGATCGCCGCCATCGAGTCGCGGGGCGACGGCTCGGCCAGGACGTTCTCGACCGGGAGCCCGGGGAGCTGGGTGCGCGCCGCGGCGACGTGCCGGTCCCCCGTCACGAGCACGACGCCCCGCTCGCCCGCGAGCGGGACGAGCCGGTCCACCGTCGCCTGCAGGAGCGAGCGGCCCGAGCCGGTGAGGTCGAGGAGGAACTTGGGCGAGCCGGCGCGCGAGAGCGGCCACAGTCGCGTGCCCGCGCCTCCCGCCGGGACGACAGCGTGGAAGCCGGGGATCGGCCCGGCGGACGAGGGGTGCGGCGAAGAGGCCATGAGGGCAGCATAGTGAGCCGCACAGTTCCCCCGCGGGCTGTGGGATCAGTCACAAACCCCCCGCGCAGGGGCGTTCCGCCGCCTTCGACGGTCCGCATCATGACGCCGATGTCACTATGGTGGAAGCCCAGAGACCGATGCCGACGACGGTCCCGCGGTTCGGACTGAGGGAGTTCCGGGCCGGTACCGCAACGTGACATCTCCCCCTGATCTCGCCACAGGAGGCCCCCAAAGTGCCCAGTGCACCAGCTGGCACGCTCTACCGCGGCCGTGAAGGCATGTGGTCGTGGGTCGCGCATCGCGTGACCGGCGTGCTCATCTTCTTCTTCCTGCTCGTCCACGTCCTCGACACGGCGCTCGTCCGGGTCTCGCCCGAGGCCTACAACGCCGTCATCGGGACGTACCAGACACCGGTCATGGGCCTGGGCGAGGCGGGACTGGTCGCGGCCATCGTCTTCCACGCCTTCAACGGCATCCGCATCATCCTCGTCGACTTCTGGGCCAAGGGCCCGCGGTACCAGCGCACCATGCTCTGGATCGTCGTCGGCCTCTTCGTCGTGACGATGGCCGGCTTCCTGCCGCGTCACCTCATGAACGTCTTCGGAGGGGGGCACTGATGGCTACCGCACCCACGGTCGAGGTCGCGAGCCCGCGAGACCCGTACAAGCGTCGCAAGGCCACGCGCAGCAACTACGAGCTGTACAGCTGGATCTTCATGCGCGCCTCCGGCGTCGTGCTGATCGTCCTCATCTTCGGGCACCTCTTCGTCAACCTCATGGTCGGCGAGGGCGTGCATGCGATCGACTTCGGCTTCGTCGCCGGCAAGTGGGCCTCCCCGTTCTGGCAGATCTGGGACCTGCTCATGCTGTGGCTCGCCATGTTCCACGGCACCAACGGCGTGCGCACGATCATCAACGACTACGCCGAGCGTGACGGCACTCGCCTCGTCCTCAAGCTCGCGCTGTACCTCGCCTTCACGATCGTCACGGTCCTCGGCACGCTCGTGATCTTCACGTTCGACCCGTGCCCCGCGAACGCGCCGGCCGAGCTGCTCGCGTCGTTCTGCACGGCCTGAGCCCGTACCACCGCACGCCCCCGTCTTCACGCTCCACCCGGCTCTCTCCCAGGAGGCATCGACCCCGATGCAAACCCATCAGTACGACGTCGTCATCGTCGGCGCAGGCGGCGCCGGGATGCGCGCGGCGCTGGAGTCGTCCGGCAAGGTCCGCACGGCCGTCATCTCCAAGCTCTACCCCACGCGCTCGCACACGGGCGCCGCGCAGGGCGGCATGTGCGCCGCCCTCGCGAACGTGGAGGAGGACAACTGGGAGTGGCACACGTTCGACACGGTCAAGGGCGGCGACTACCTCGTCGACCAGGACGCCGCGGAGATCATGGCCAAGGAGGCCATCGACGCGGTCCTCGACCTCGAACGGATGGGCCTGCCGTTCAACCGCACGCCCGAGGGACGCATCGACCAGCGCCGGTTCGGCGGGCACACCCGCAACCACGGCGAGGCCGCGGTGCGCCGCTCCTGCTACGCCGCGGACCGCACCGGGCACATGATCCTCCAGACGCTCTACCAGCAGTGCGTCAAGCAGGACGTCGAGTTCTTCAACGAGTTCTACGTGCTCGACCTCATCACGGACCACGACCTGTCCACGGGCGAGATCCCCGACGGCGAGACGGTCACCGCGACCGGCGTCGTCGCCTACGACCTGGCGACCGGCGAGATCCACGTGTTCCAGGCGAAGGCGATCATCTTCGCCACCGGCGGCGCGGGCAAGATCTTCAAGACGACGTCCAACGCGCACACGCTCACGGGCGACGGCATGGCCCTGGCGTACCGTCGTGGCCTGCCGCTGGAGGACATGGAGTTCTTCCAGTTCCACCCGACGGGCCTCGCCGGTCTCGGCATCCTCCTGTCGGAGGCGGCGCGCGGCGAGGGCGGCATTCTCCGCAACTCCGACGGCGAGCGCTTCATGGAGCGCTACGCGCCGACGATCAAGGACCTCGCGCCGCGCGACATCGTCGCCCGCTCGATGGCGAACGAGGTCCGCGAGGGCCGCGGAGCAGGGCCGAACAAGGACTACGTCCTGCTCGACCTCACGCACCTCGAGCCCGCGCACATCGACGCGAAGCTCCCCGACATCACCGAGTTCGCCCGGACCTACCTCGGCATCGAACCGTACACCGAGCCCGTGCCCGTGTACCCGACGGCGCACTACGCGATGGGCGGCATCCCGACCAACGTCGAGGCCGAGGTCCTGCGCGACAGCCACAACGTCGTCAAGGGCCTCTACGCCGCCGGCGAGGTCGCGTGCGTGAGCGTCCACGGCTCCAACCGCCTCGGCACCAACTCGCTGCTCGACATCAACGTCTTCGGCAAGCGCGCGGGCCGCACCGCCGCCGCGTACGCCGCGACGGCGTCGTACACCGAGCTCCCGGAGAACCCCGCCGCAGCCGTGATCGCGCAGCTCGAGGAGATGCGCAACCGGCCCGACGGCGAGCGCGTCGCCGACGTGCGCAAGGCGCTCCAGGAGACCATGGACGCCAACGCCCAGGTGTTCCGCACCGGCGAGTCGCTCAACCAGGCCCTCGCGGACATCCGCGACCTGCAGAAGCGGTACAAGAACGTCTCGGTCCAGGACAAGGGCCGGCTGTTCAACACCGACCTGCTCGAGGCCATCGAGCTCGGGTTCCTCCTCGACATCGCCGAGGTCACCGTCGTCGCGGCGATCAACCGCAAGGAGTCGCGCGGCGGCCACTACCGCGAGGACTACCCCGACCGCGACGACGCCAACTACATGCTGCACACGATGGCGTACCGCCGTCCCACCTCGGCCAGCGACGTCGCCGACGGGCACGTCGCCGGCTACTTCGACCACGTCGAGGCCTTCGACGGCTACAAGGTCGCCCTGGGCTCCAAGCCCGTCACCCAGACCCGGTACGAGCCCATGGAGCGGAAGTACTGATGACTGCCACACTCGAGAGCCCGGCCGCCGAGCCCAAGGCCGGCGAGATCCCCTCGTTCGAGGTCACGCTCCGCATCCGCCGCTACTCCCCCGAGTCGGAGCACGGCGAGGACGCGTACTGGGACGAGTTCACCGTCCTCGCGCACGGCACCGACCGCGTGCTCGACGCCCTGCACAAGATCAAGTGGGAGCACGACGGCTCGCTCACGTTCCGCCGCTCGTGCGCGCACGGCGTGTGCGGGTCCGACGCGATGCGCATCAACGGCCGCAACCGTCTCGCGTGCAAGACGCTGCTCAAGGACGTCAACCCCGACAAGCCCATCACGGTCGAGCCCATCAAGGGCCTGCCCGTGGTCAAGGACCTCGTCGTGGACATGGAGCCGTTCTTCGCGTCCTACCGCGAGATCATGCCGTTCCTCATCACGTCCGGGAACGAGCCCAGCAAGGAGCGCCTCCAGTCCGCCGAGCAGCGCGAGCGCTTCGACGACACCACCAAGTGCATCCTGTGCGCGGCCTGCACGTCGTCGTGCCCGGTGTTCTGGACCGACGGTCAGTACTTCGGCCCCGCCGCGATCGTCAACGCCCACCGCTTCATCTTCGACAGCCGCGACGAGGGCGCCACCCAGCGCCTCGAGATCCTCAACGACAAGGAGGGCGTGTGGCGCTGCCGCACGACCTTCAACTGCACCGAGGCCTGCCCCCGCGGCATCGAGGTCACGAAGGCGATCCAGGAGGTCAAGCGCGCGATGATCACGCGCGCCTTCTGATCCCGAGCACGTCCCGCACGCAGGGCGCCGACCACCACGGTCGGCGCCCTGCGTCGTCCGTACAGCGCTTCGCTGTCCGCGTGGTCGAGCCGTGGCCGGGCTGCGCTGCCTGCAGGGTCACGTCCGTGATCCGGTCGATGAGCCGCGCGCCGGGCGACGAGAAGCGAGAAATGGCCCCGAGAACGAGGCCCGCAGGGTCCACTTCTCGCATCTCGGCCAGGAACAGCCCCGCCACCGCGGACCCGACACCGACCGCTACGCGCCGCGCGGGAGGCGTGCGCGGCGCACGCCGCGGACGATCGGGCTCCAGGGCCTGCCGGACCCTTGCCCGGCGCGGAGGCGCTCCTCCGTCGACGCGGCCACGACGACGGAGCCCGCAGCGCCCTCGGACGCGGCGTGGCGGGCGACGCGCGCGTGCCGGGCGTCGGTCGTGGGGGTGCCGTCGACGACGGGGAGCTCGGGGCGTCCCTCGCGGGCGTGCCGAGGACCGTCGGGCTCCGGGTCGGGGAGGCGGGGCGGGTCCGCCATCCAGGCGCACACCGCGAGGAGGATGCGCGCGGTGAAGTTGACGAGGACGAGGAGCGTGACGAGGACGGCGAACGACGCGAGGAGCGCGTTCCTGCTGGCGCTCCCGGCGACGAAGGACGACCCGAGGTAGCGGAGGACGCCGAACGCGACGGCGGCGGTGAGCGACCCGACGAGGAGGTCGCGGCGGCGCACGTGGACGCCGGCCAGCAGCGTGACCACCACGACGACGACGAGGGCGTCGAGCAGGACGCTCACCACGAGCCCGGCGCCGGTGACGAGGATCGCGGGCCCTCCGGAGAGCCCGAGCGCCTCCAGGACCTGGTAGCCGATCGAGGAGACGGCGATGCTCGCGACGGCGGAGACGAGCATGCTCAGCGCCAGGAGGAAGAAGCCGAGGAGGGCGCGCGCCCGCGCGAGGACGGGGCTCTGCCCGATGTCGCTGACGCCGAACATCGTCCGGACGGCGCCGCGCAGGTGGTACATGAAGGAGACGACGGAGAAGAGGAGCACGACGCCGGCGACGATGCTCGTGACGCTGAGGCCGGGCGGGAGGAGGAGGTCCTCGGGGTCGATCACGCCTTTCTTCCCGTCGACCGCGATGAGGCCGGGGACGAGCTCGTTGATCTCGCCGAACACGGCGTCCATGAGCTCCTGGCTCCCGCCGAGGACCTGCATGAAGACGGTGTAGCCGATGGTCAGCGCGGCGAAGAGGGAGAACAGGGCCGAGTAGGCGATGCCGCCGCACAGCAGGGCACCACGCGCGTACAGGTAGCGGTAGGTCGCGCGCCCGGGACGGCTGTCCTTCCACCACTCGACGAGCGCCTCCACGCGCTCCCTCGTGCGCCGGACGACGCTCGGAGCGGCGGAGGGAGGCGACATCACGCCCCGAACCCTACGAGGAGGTCGCGATCCCGGCATCCGCGGTGAGCGGGAAGACCTGCCCCGGACGCCACACACCGTCGTCGCCGTGCTCGTAGAGAGAGATTCCGGCGACCTCGAACCGCGCCTCGTAGGTGGCCATCTCGTCGAACGCGGCGTCGAGCGCGGCGTCCGGCACCTCGTGCGCGACGGTCACGTGCGGGTGGTAGTTGAACCGGAGGTCCTGGGCGAGCGGACCGGTGCGGATGGCGCTCTCGAGGTGCTCGCACTCGGCGATGCCCTCGACCACCTGGATGAACACCACCGGCGAGATCGGCCGGAACGTCGCGCTGCCGCGCAGGTGGACCTGGAACGGAGCCGCGGTCGCGGCGACGGCGGTGAGGTGCGCGCGCGCGGCGGCGAGCTCGACCGGGTCGAGCACCGTGGGCCCGAGGAGCGTGACGTGCGGCGGGATCGACCGTGCGAGCGGGTCCCCGAACCGTGCGCGCGCGTCCTGGAGCTGCGTCGCGAAGGGCTCGGGCACCTCGATCGCGATGCCGATCCGCACCTGGTCCGGCCCACGCTCCGGGAGGTTCACGCGGTCGGCCCCCCGACGGGCAGGAGGCCGACGCGGTCGTAGATGCGCGCGAGCGTCCCGGCGGCGATGTCCCGTGCCTTCTGGGCGCCCCGTGCGAGCACCGCGTCGAGCTCCGCGGGGTCCGCGAGGTAGGTGTTGGCGCGCTCCTGGAACGGCACGAGGAAGTCGACCACGACGTCGGCGAGGTCGACCTTGAGCCGTCCGTACCCCTGGCCGTCGTACTCGGCCGCGATCGCCTCGACGTCCCGACCGGTCAGCGCGGAGTAGATGGTGAGGAGGTTCGACACGCCGGGCTTGGCGACCGGGTCGTACCGGATCTCGGTGCCCGAGTCCGTCGCGGCGGACCGGATCCGCTTCGCGGCGGTCTTCGGGTCCTCCAGGAGCCAGATGACGCCCTTGCCGTTCGACGACGACTTGCTCATCTTCGCCGTCGGTTCCTGCAGGTCGTAGATCTTCGCCACCGAGCGCACGATGTGCGCCTCCGGCACGACGGCCGTCCCGTCACCGAAGCGGGCGTTGAGCCGCTCGGCGAGGTCGCGGGTGAGCTCGAGGTGCTGGCGCTGGTCCTCCCCGACCGGCACGAGGGCCGCGTCGTAGAGCAGGATGTCCGCCGCCATGAGGACGGGGTAGGTGAACAGGCCCACGGTCGTGCCGTCGGCGCCCTGCTTCGCGGACTTGTCCTTGAACTGGGTCATGCGACCGGCCTCGCCGAAGCCCGTCTGGCACGACAGGACCCAGGAGAGCTCCGCGTGCTGCGGCACGTGCGACTGCACGAACAGGGCGGACCGCTCCGGGTCGACGCCGCCCGCGAGGTACTGCGCCGCCGTGCGGCGCGTCCGCTCGCGCAGCCGCTCGGGGTCGGGGTTGACCGTCAGGGCGTGGAGGTCGACGACGCAGTACAGCGCGTCGTAGGAGTCCTGGAGGGCGACCCACTGGCGCAGGGCCCCGATGTAGTTCCCGAGCTGCAGCGAGTCCTCCGTGGGCTGCATGCCGGAGAGGATCCGGGGCTGGGTGCTGGTCGGGTTCCCGGTCGCCTGCGCGGTCTCCGGGACCGGTGCCGGACCGGTGTGCGTCGCCTCGATGGACATTGCCCCATTCTGACAGGTGGTGCCGTGACGGAACGAATCGCCTCCCGTCGCGCGGGCGGTCGGCGCCGGCCTCAGGTGGCCTCGTCGTCGAACGGTGCGGGGCTGCCCGGCGGCACTGACGAGGGGGCAGGCGGCGGGGGCGGCGCGACCCGCTCGCGCACGGGCTCGTCGTCGAGGAGGGCCTCGCGCACGATCCGGCGCGGGTCGTACTGGCGGGGGTCGAGCTTCGACCAGTCGACGTCCGCGATCTCGTCCCCGATCTCGGCGTCCACACGGGCCTTGGCGTCCCGCAGGTACCCTCGGGCCGAGCGGACGAACGACCCGAGCTGTTCCGCGTAGCGCGGCAGACGCTCAGGACCGATGACGACGACCGCCACGACGAGGAGCACGATGAACTCGGCTCCGTTGATCCCGAACACGCCGACAGACTACTCGCTCGTGGCCTCGTCGAGGACGACGCGGACGTCGCGCTCCCGGTCTCCCGTGCGGACGCGCAGGGTCACGGCGTCTCCCGGGGCCTTCGCCCGGATGGCGACGATGAGCTCGTCCGACTCGGTGACGGGCCGGCCGTCGATGGAGAGGATCACGTCCCCGGGCCGGATCCCCGCGGCGTCGGCCGGGCCGTCGGGCGTGACCGCGGCCGTCCCGGACTGCGGGTCGGTCGACACCTGGACGCCCTCGCCCTGGTACCGCTGGTCGAGCAGCACGCCGATCACCGGGTACGTCGCTACGCCGTCGGCGATGAGCTGCTCCGCGGTCCGGCGCGCCTGGTTGGACGGGATGGCGAAGCCGAGCCCGATGCTCCCGGTCGCCGACGCGCTGCCCGGGGGCTGCGCGATGGCGGAGTTGATGCCCACGACCTCGCCGCGTCCGTTGACGAGCGGGCCTCCGGAGTTGCCGGGGTTGATCGCCGCGTCGGTCTGGATCGCGTTGATGAACGCCGTCTCGGCCGCGGCACCGGCCTGGACCGGGCGGTTGAGCGCGCTGATGATGCCCGTGGTGACGGTCCCGTTGAGACCGAGCGGAGCACCGACCGCGACCACGGGGTCCCCGACGACGACGGCGTCGGAGTCGCCGAGCGCGAGCGGTGTCAGGCCTGAGTCGTCGACCTTCACGACGGCCAGGTCGTAGTCGACGGTCCGGCCGACCAGCTCGGCCGGGCTCTCGTGCCCGTCCGAGAACAGCACGACGACGTCCCCGCCGTCGGCGGCCCCCGCGACCACGTGGTTGTTCGTGAGGATGTACCCGTCCTCGCGGAGGACGAAGCCGGAACCGGTGGCGACACCGTCGGTCCCGCGGACCTGGAGCGAGACGACGCTCGGCAGCACCGTGGCCGCGATGTCCGCCACCGACCCCGCCGGGCGGTCGGCGCCCGGCTCGACGCTCGCCGGCGGCAGGGCCGACGTGTACGACCCGGGCGAGTCCTGGCCGAGGAGCCGGTCCGCGGCGACGCCGCCGACCGCGCCCGCGACGAGTGCGAGCGCGGCGACGCCCGCCACCACGGCGGGACGCAGCCCGCGCCCGGACGACGGGCCGGCAGCGCCCCGCGGGACCCCGACGAGCGTCGGGTCGACCGACCCGCCGGGTCGTGTCGGTGCCGACGGCGGCTCGGGCTCGCCGAACGAGCGCAGGGTCTGCCACGGGTCGGCGGGACCGGGCACGCCGGCCGGCGCTGGTACCGGTGACGGCTGCGGGGGCACGCTCGGGGGCGGGGCGGTCGCGCCGGGCGGGGGCGGGACCGGACCGGGACCGACCGGGGCCGACGGCGGGACGGGCGGCACGCTGCGGTACGCGGACGGCGGCGCGAACGGGTTCCGTGCGGCGTCGGGCGCCCCGGGCTGCTCGGTGCCGGTCTGACGGCCCGTCTGAGGGCCGGTCTGGGGGTCGGTCATGAGGTGCCGAGCGCTCCTGTCATGGTCGTCCAGCCCCGGGAGATGCGCGCCGGGACCCCGGCATCGTAGTCACGGGCCGGGAAGGCCGCCACGAGGGCGGCGACCGTCTCCTGCTCGGTGTCGGCGACGACGTCGATCACCGTGTCGCCGGACTGCCAGACGACGTGCCACGGTGCCTCGGACAGCACGTGCACCCGACGGCCGTCGACGTCCCAGGTCTCGCCGCCCGCGAGAGCGGCGGTGTCCAGGAGACCCGACTGCTCGCGCACGACGGCCTCGCCCCCCGGCGCCTCGAGGTCGATCTCGACGAGGCCGCGCGCGGCGTCGTCCCGGACGTCGGCCACGCTGAACCCCTCCGGCAGCGCCGTCGGGCAGGTCCACCCCTGGGCCGCGAGCGCCGCGAGCGCTGCGGCACCGGGAGCCGACTCGTCGCCCGCGGACCGGTCCGCGGTGCGCACCCCGCCCACGACGAGCGCCCCGGTGGCCCGTGGCGCGGCCTGCGCCAGCACGTTGAGCGGGTCGCTGCGATGGAGGTCGGGCGTGACGACCGGGCTCTCCCCGAGCGCGAAGAGGCCGATCGCGGCCGCGCCGACGCCGCCCACGACGAGCCCGACGACGCGTCGTCGCACCGTCCCCCGGCGCACCTCCCCGCTCCACGCACCGCGCGGGAGCGGGACGGGCTGCGTCCAGGGGTCGCCCGCGACGGGCGCGGAGCGCAGCGGGTCGCCGTCGGTCGAGGGGATCTGAGCGGACAGCGCGAGCAGGCGGGCCGCGAGGTCGGGAGCGGGCTCGACCGGCCCGGCAGAGCTCAGCGCCCGGCGCGCGGCGCGCGCCGCCGACAGCTCGGCGGCGCACCGCGGGCAGCACGCCACGTGCTCGAGGGCACGCTCCGCCTCGGCGGGCGTGAGCTGCCCGTCGACGAGCGCGGAGAGCCGGGAGCCGAGGTGCGTCACGCCACCCCCCGGGCGGCCACGGGCGTCGGCACGTCGTCCGACGCCGGGCGGTCCGCGGGGTCGCGGTGCGGGAGCGCGGCGCGGAGCTGGGACCGCGCGCGGTGGATGCGGGAGCGCACCGTGCCGAGCTTGATCCCCAGCGTCACGGCGATCTCCTCGTAGGACAGGCCCTCGATGTCGCACAGCACGACGGCGGCCCGGTACTCGGGCGAGAGCGCGTCGAGCGCCCGCTGGACGTCGTGGTCGAGGTTGGCGTGCTCGAACCCGCGTTCCGGCTGGGCCTCCGAGCGGGCCGGGTACTGCCCGTCGTCGTCGCCCATGGCCTCCATGCGGATGCGCTGCTTGCGCCGGACCTGGTCGAGGAACAGGTTGGTCGTGATCCGGTGCAGCCAGCCCTCGAACGTGCCCGGGGTGTAGCTCGACAGCGAGCGGAACACGCGGACGAACGTCTCCTGCGTGAGGTCCTCGGCGTCGTGCCGGTTCCCGGTCAGGCGGTACGCGAGGCGGTACACGCGCGCCGAGTGCTCACGGACGATCTCGTCCCACGACGGCGGCACCCACGCGCTCCCGTCCTGCGTCCCGTGCGTGCTCGTCCCTGGTCGTGCGTCGTCCACGTCGTCCATCGTCCCAGAAGAACGTCCGGCACCCTCCCGGTGTTCCCCCTCTCGCGCGGGACGTGCGCGCGACGTCCACGGCCCGTGCACACACGCGCGGCGCGGGAGCGGGCCGCCGTGGGAGGGGGCGGGTACGATCCGAGGCAGCGCACCCGCCAGGGACACCCGTCCCGGGCCGCACGCGCGGACGACGGACCACCAGGAGGCACCGATCACCAGCGACGTCGGCACCCACCGCAGCGCCAAGGCGGCGAGCTGGGTGTACAGCGAGGAGTTCGTCCCCGAGGACGAGGTCCTCCTGCGTGCGCGCGACCGCGCCGCCGAGCTCGGCTGCCCGACGGTGCTCCCCGGCGTGGGGGCGGTCCTACAGGTGCTCGCGGCCTCGCTGGCCGCCCGCGCGGTGGTCGAGATCGGCACCGGCACCGGCGTGGCGTCGCTCTGGCTCCTGCGCGGCATGCCGGCGGACGGCGTGCTCACGACGATCGACGTCGAGGTCGAGCACCAGCGCGCGGCCAAGGAGGCCTTCGCGGAGGAGGGCGTGCCCTCGGCACGGACCCGCACCATCCCGGGCCGCGCGAGCGAGGTCCTCCCCCGGCTCACCGACGGCGCCTACGACCTCGTGCTCGTGGGGGCGGACAAGCACAGCTACCCCGAGTACGTCGAGCAGGGCCTGCGGCTGCTGCGACCGGGCGGCGTGCTCGCGGTCGACGGCGCGCTGTCGCACGACCGCGTCGCCGACCCCGCGCGGCGCGACGAGGTGACGACGATCGTCCGCGAGGTGGGCCGGTCGCTGCGGTCGGACGAGCGCGTCCTGCCCGCGCTGCTCCCGAGCGGCGACGGCCTCCTCCTCGCCGTGCGCCGCTGACGCACCGGACGGTCAGAGCCGGTCGAGCGCCTCGAGCAGGAGCCGCGCGCCGTACCCGGTGGCCCCGGCGACGACCTCGTGCCGGTCGGCCGTCGCTCGCGCCGGACCGGCGACGTCGAGGTGCGCCCACGGCACGTCCCCGGCGAACTCGCGCAGGAACAGCGCGGCCGTGATCGACCCGCCGCCCGGGCTCTCGACGGGGACGTGGCGGAGGTCGGCGACGTCCGAGCGCAGGGCGCCCGCGTAGTCCTCGACGAGAGGCAGCCGCCACACGCGCTCCCCGGTGGCGAGCGCCGCGTCCTCCAGCGCCTCGGCGAGGGTGTCGTCCGTGGCGAACAGCGCGCCGTGCCCGCGGCCCAGACCGAGGCTCGCCGCTCCGGTCAGGGTCGCGACGTCGACGAGCACGTCGGGCGCGAGCTCGGCCACGGCGTACGCGATCGCGTCGGCGAGGACGAGGCGGCCCTCCGCGTCGGTGTTCGCCACCTCCACGGTGCGGCCCGACCAGGTGCGCAGCACGTCCCCCGGGCGGTACGAGGCGGCGCCGACGTGGTTCTCGGCGAGCGGGAGCACCGCGGTCACCCGACGTCCGGAGCGTGCGCGGGCAGCGCCGAGCACGACCGCGAGGGCGACGGCGGCGCCCGCCATGTCGGTCTTCATCGGCACCATCGCCTCGCGCGGCTTGATGGAGAGCCCGCCCGTGTCGTACGTGATGCCCTTGCCGACGACGACGACGTGCCGGACGTCCGTGTCGCCGCCCTCCGGGAGGACGCCGTGGTCCGCCGGGTCGTAGGTGACGGTCACGAGGCGCGGCGGGCGGGCGGATCCCGCCCCGACCGCCAGGATCGCCCCGAAGCCCTCCGCGCCGAGCTCGGCGGGACCGCGGACCGTCGCGTCGAGCCCGAGCGCGTCGGCGAGCTCCACCGCGCGGTCGGCGAACCACGCCGGGTCCTTGACGTCGGACGGGATGTTGGCGAGGTCGCGGACGAGCCAGGTCGCCGTCGCCGCGCGGTGCGCGGCCTCGATCGGCGCCGTGAGGTCGGGCCGGCCCTCCGGCGCGAGCAGGACGAGCTGCTCCGCGGCCGCGTCGCCCGCGGGGCGTGAGGACCCGCTCTGCCGCGGCTGGTCGTAGGCGGCGAGCAGGTAGCCCTCGACGAACGCCCGGACCTCGTCGGCACCCGCGTCGGCGGTGGCGGCGCTGACGACGCGCTCCAGGCCGCGCGACGCACGGGCGAGAGCCGCACCGGCACGCCGGAGGTCGGCCGACGTCCCGGTCCCGACGCCGAGCAGCAGGATCCGCGGAGGCAGGCCCGCCCACGGGAGCCGTGTCGCGGACCCGGCGTGCGCACGCGGCAGGTCGACGCGCACGACCTCTCCGGACGCGCCGCGGAAGCTCCGTCCGCCCGCACGCTCGGCGAGCTCCGCGAGGTCGACGCCGTACCGCACCGTGGCGTCGATCGTCCCGGCACGCGGCTGCAACCCGTCCTCGGCCTCGCGCGGGGGCGCGACGGCCACGACGACCGCGTCGACCTGCGTGTCGTCGAGGAGTACCGCGTCGCTCAGGGCGCCCCGGGCACCGACCACCTCGGGCAGCGCGCGTGGCAGCCCGGGGAGACCGGAGGCCCGGCGCTCACGTGCGGGCAATCAGCCCACCACGGCCTGGAGCGCCTCACCCAGCTCGCTGGCCTCGGTCGCGTTGAGCTCGACCACCAGGCGTCCGCCACCCTCGAGCGGGACCCGCATGACGATGCCTCGCCCTTCCTTGGTGACCTCCAGCGGCCCGTCACCCGTCCGCGGCTTCATCGCAGCCATCGATGGCACTCCATTTCCGTTGTCCCGAGTCCACCCCGCGCGCGCGAGGAGGGGCGTCCGACCTCGGACGACGCCCGAGGACAGTCTAGTTCACCCGTGCCGACATCCCGGGCGTCCGGGTCACGGCGGCCAGCCGGACGGCGGGACGAGCCGCCAGAGCGACCACACCCACCACACCTGGCCCGCGACGCCGGCGACCGTCGCGGCGGCCAGCCACGGGCGCGACCGCGTCCACCCGGCGGTGACCGCCACGAGCGGGAAGGCGAGCAGCAGGAACCGCACGAGCGACGTGCCCGGCTGGATCGCCGCGACCAGGTAGGCGAGGTACGCGCCGGACCACGCCTGCATCTCCGGGCCGAGCCGCGCCGCGACCGGGTTGAGCACCAGGGCGGCCGTCGCGAGCAGCACGAGGGCGAGGACCCATGGACCGGCGTCGCCCAGGAGCCATCGCGACACGTCGACCCACGGGACGAAGGGGACGACCTCCGCGCCCCCGCGCCACGCCTCCTGCGTGCGGAAGTACCCCTGGTGCACCCCCGTGACGACGCTGCACGCCCACGGCCACACGAACCCGCTGGCCAGCGCGACCGCGAGGAGGCCACCGAGCCGCGCGACGTCGGGCACGCGCAGGTCGCCCCGGCGCCACCGGACGAACCCGTGCCACAGGACGACCGCCGCCATGGGCAGCGCGACGGCCCGGGAGAAGCCGAGGAGCACGATCACGATCGCCGCCCACCCGTAGCGGCGCCGCGCCAGCAGCAGGAGCGCGGACGCCACGAGGAGCAGCGCCAGGGACTCCGTGTACGCGACCTGGAGCACGGGGCTGGACGGGAAGACGCTGACGAGCAGGACGGTCGCGAGGGGCAGGCCCGGCCTGCGCGCGACCGCCGCGGCGCCCGCCGTCGCGACGAGCCGGTGGATCACGAGCACCGCGCCGGCGCCGCACGCGAGCGCGACCGCGGGCGCGAGCACGTCCCATCCCAGGCCCGTGACGGCGTCGAGGGCGCGGACCAGCGCCGGGAAGAGCGGGAAGAACGCCCAGACGTTCTGCTCGACGGCGCCGTCCGGCCCGACGGGGAGCGTGTCGGGATAGCCGGACGCGTAGATCTGCTCGTACCAGCTCGCGTCCCACATGCGCGCGACGTACGGCACGTACGACGGTGCGGCGTCCGTCCAGGGGTTCGCCTCCTGGGACCTGGCGACGGCGAGGAGGACCACGGCGCTCACGCCGCGCGCGAGGCCGTACACCACGAGGACCTGCGCCCACCACGGCCAGGTGGCCGGACGCAGCAGCCGCGGTCGCCCGTCCGGACCGGCCGCGGCGCGCGGCGTGGTCACGCGAGTCCCCGCAACGGGGCCGCCGGAGGGACCTCGTCGCGCACCGCGGCGACCAGGTCCAGGACGCGCCGGGTCGCCGCGACGTCGTGCGCGCGGAAGACGCGCGCGCCGAGCCACGCGGCGACGGCCGTCGCGGCGAGCGTGCCCTCCAGCCGCTCGTCGGCGGGCAGGTCGAGCGTCTCCCCCACGAAGTCCTTGCGGGACAACGCCATGAGCAGCGGGAACCCGAGGTCCGCGAGAACCTCGGTCCGGCGCAGGAGGTGCAGGGAGTGCCACGTGTTCTTGCCGAAGTCGTGCGTCGGGTCGACGAGGACCGACGCCGGCGGGACCCCGCACGCGACCGCGCGCTCCGCCGCCGCGCGGAGGGTCGCCACGACGTCCTGGACGACGCCGTCGCGCGGGTCCGCGGCACCGGGCCGGGCGGGATACGCGACGCGGAACGGGTCGGTGCGCGGGGTCGCGCCCCCGGTGTGCGAGCACACGACCCCGACGCCGTGCTCGCCCGCGACCTCGACGAGCCGCGGGTCATGACCTGCCCACGTGTCGTTGATGAGGTCGGCTCCCGCGAGCGCCGCCTCGTGCGCCACCTCGGCCCGCCACGTGTCGACGCTGACGAGCAGGTCCGGGAACTCCGCGCGCACCCGGGCGACGAACGGCACGACACGGCGGACCTCTTCCGCGGGTGTCACCTCCGGCCCCACGCCGGCCCGCACGCCGCCCACGTCGAGGATCTCCGCGCCCTCGACCGCCGCGCGCTCGACCGCCGCGAGCGCGGCGCGGTCGTCGAGCTGGCGCGCCCCCGCGTAGAACGAGTCGTCGGTCCGGTTGAGGATCGCCATCACGGCGGGCCGGGCGAGGGTCCGCCCGCGCAGCACGAGCGACGTGCCGCGGGGCGGCACCCCGAGCGGCGGCAGCGGCAGGGGGCCGTCGTCGGGTCGCGCCGCCGTCGGCCCGGTGGGCGCGGCCGAGCCAGGTGACGTCATCGCGCCGCGGCCGTCAGCTCGCGTCGCCGGCCTGCGCCCGGGCGAGCTCCTCGGTCGCCTCGAGCTCCTCGGCGCGCAGCTCGGCGCCGCGGTCGCATACGTACGCGACGGCCTCGGCGGGGTCGTCGCACAGGTGGACGAGGTCGAGGTCGTGCGCGCTGATCATGCCGCGTCCGGCGACCGCGGTCCGGGCCCAGTCGAGCAACCCGCTCCAGTAGTCGGTCCCGACGAGCGCCACGGGGAACTCGGTGATCTTGTGGGTCTGCACGAGCGTGAGCGCCTCGAACAGCTCGTCGAACGTCCCGAAGCCCCCGGGCAGGACGACGAAGCCCTGCGCGTACTTGACGAACATCGTCTTGCGGGCGAAGAAGTAGCGGAAGTTCACGCCGAGGTTGACGTACCGGTTCATGCCCTGCTCGAACGGGAGCTCGATGCCGAGACCGATCGACAGCCCGCCCGCCTCGGACGCGCCCTTGTTGGCCGCCTCCATGATGCCCGGTCCCCCGCCCGTGATGACGGCGAAGCCCTCGTCGACGAGGCGACGGCCGACGTCCTCGGCCAGCGCGTAGTCCGTGTGGTCCGGCTTGGTCCGGGCCGACCCGAAGACGGACACGGCCGGGCCGACCTCCGCCAGCGCGCCGAAGCCCTCGACGAACTCGCTCTGGATCCGCATCACGCGCCACGGGTCCGAGTGGACCCAGTCCGCGCTGCCCCCCGTGTCGAGGAGACGCTGGTCGGTCGTCTGGCGCGGGATCTGGTCCCCGCGCAGCAGGACCGGCCCCTTGCGGTACCCCGTCCCGGCCTGGGGCAGGCCGTCGTCGGAACCCTGGTCACGCACCGTGTCGCTCATGGTCACGAGCCTATGTCGCAGGGGCGGCCGTGAGCCACGCACGCAGCGCCTCGCGGCACAGCGCGAGCTCGCCGACCGGGCACCGCTCGTCGTCCTTGTGGGCGAGCAGCGGGTCTCCCGGGCCGAAGTTCACCGCGGGGACGCCCAGCTCCGCGAAGCGCGCGACGTCGGTCCAGCCGTACTTCGGGGCCGGCGCGCCGCCCGTGACGCCCAGCACCGCGGCGGCGAAGTCCGCCGCGAGCGGGTCGTCCAGCCCCGGGCGCGCGCCCGGTGCGGCGTCGGTGAGCACCACCTCGAAGCCGGCGAGCAGCTCGCGGACGTGCTGCTCCGCCTCGGCGACCGAGCGCGACGGCGCGAACCGGAAGTTCACCGTGACCACGCACTCGTCCGGGATCACGTTGCCCGCGATCCCGCCGCGGATCCCCACCGCGTTCATGCCCTCCCGGTAGACCAGGCCGTCGACCTCGATCTCCTGCGGGACGTACGCCGCCAGCCGGTCGAGCACCTCGTGCGCGGCGTGGATCGCGTTGGCGCCCGTCCAGGAGCGCGCGGAGTGCGCCGCGACCCCGGGGACGCGCACGTCGACCCGCAGCGTGCCGTTGCACCCGCCCTCGAGACCGGCGGACGTCGGCTCGCCGAGGACCGCGAAGTCGGCCGCGAGCAGGTCGGGACGGTTGCGCGCGAGGCGCCCGAGCCCGTTGAGGTCGGACGCGACCTCCTCGTTGTCGTAGAACACCCACGTCACGTCCTGCGCCGGGGCGTCGAGCTCGGCCGCGAGCGCGAGCGCGACCGCGACGCCGCCCTTCATGTCGACCGTCCCACGGCCCCAGACCTCGGCGTGCGCACCCTCCCCCACGACTCGCGTGGGCAGGTTCGGCGGGTCCGTGAGGGGCACCGTGTCCAGGTGGCCCGCGACCACGACGCGCCGCTCCCGGCCGAGCGACGTGCGCGCGACCACCGTGTCGCCGTCGCGCACCACCTCCAGGTGCCGGTACGCACGCAGCGCCGTCTCGACCGCGTCCGCGAGCGTCCGCTCGTCGCCGCTCACCGACGGCGTGTCGCACACGGCGCGGAAGAGCGCGACGAGGTCGCCGCGGAGGTCGAGGACGGGCGTGGTGCCGGTGGTGGGAGAGGTCACGCCAGCACCCTACCCGCGGCGGATAGGGTGGGGCGCATGACTTCTGCGACCCCCGCGACCGCCCCCTCCGCGGCCGCGTCCGAGCCGCGTACGGCGTGGGGCTACGGCCTGGCGACCGTCACCGACGACGACACGACCCTCGACGTCTGGTACCCGGCCCCGGCGCTCGGCAGCGCCCCCGCGGACACGACCGTCCCCGCCTCTCTCGACGCGCTCGCCGAGCGCGACGAGCTGCGCGGCGTGGACGTCATCGTGGTCCGGACCGAGATCGACCTCGACGCCGCCCCCGCCGACACCGCCGACGCGTACCTGCGACTCCACCTGCTCTCCCACCGCCTCGTCGCGCCGCATGGCCAGAACCTCGACGGCCTCTTCGGCGTCCTGACGAACGTCGTCTGGACCAACCACGGTCCGTGCGCGGTCGACGGCTTCGAGGAGACGCGCCTCCGCCTGCGCGCGGCCGGCCAGACCGTCACCGTGTACGGCGTGGACAAGTTCCCCCGCATGGTCGACTACGTCGTCCCCGCGGGCGTCCGCGTCGCCGACGCCGATCGGGTGCGCCTCGGGGCCCACCTCGCGCCCGGCACCACCGTCATGCACGAGGGCTTCGTCAACTTCAACGCCGGGACGCTCGGCACCTCGATGGTCGAGGGTCGCATCTCGGCCGGCGTCGTCGTCGGCGACGGCTCCGACGTCGGGGGCGGCGCCTCGATCATGGGCACCCTCTCCGGGGGCGGCCGCGAGGTCATCTCCGTCGGGCAGCGCTCGCTCCTCGGCGCCAACGCGGGCCTGGGCATCCCCCTGGGCGACGACTGCGTCGTCGAGTCCGGCCTGTACGTCACCGCGGGGACCAAGGTGACCGTCGTCGGGCAGACCGGCGCCGACGGTGCGCCGCTCGTCGTCAAGGCGCGCGAGCTCTCCGGCCGCTCCGGCATCCTGTTCCGCCGCAACTCGCTCACCGGCGGTGTCGAGGCCGTGTCCCGCACCGGTGCCGGCGTCGAGCTCAACGCCGCGCTGCACGCCAACTGACCCGCCGACGAGCACGACGGCGCCCCGCATGACCGCGACCCGAGCCCCCCGCTCCCGGGACCTGCCCGACGTCGGTCGCCCGCGCCGCCGGCGCCGCCCGCTCCGCGCCGCGGTCACCCTCCTCACGGTGGCCGCGGTCGGGGTGGGCGGCGTCGTCGTCGCTCTCAACCGGCTCGACGACGAGACGCCCGTCGCCGAGCGGTGCGCGGCCACCGCCGACGGCCGCACCTGGTACCTGTCCGTCACGCAGGCGGACAACGCCGCGCTCGTCGCGGGCACCGCCGTGCGCCGCGGCCTCCCCGCCCGCGCCGCGACCATCGGGCTCGCGACCGCGCTCCAGGAGTCCCGCCTCGTCAACATCGACTACGGCGACCGCGACTCCGTCGGCCTGTTCCAGCAGCGCCCGTCGCAGGGCTGGGGCAGCGTCGAGGAGATCATGGACCCGGTGTACTCGAGCAACGCGTTCTACGACGTGCTCGAGACGGTCGAGGGCTACGAGGCGATGGAGGTCACCGTCGCCGCGCAGACCGTCCAGCGGTCCGGCTTCCCCGACGCGTACGCGCAGCACGAGCCGCGATCCCGCGCCTGGGCCTCCGCGCTCTCCGGCTGGTCCCCCGCGTCGCTCACGTGCGACCTCGCCCCCGTCGCCACGACGGAGGTCCCCACCGACGGCGCCGCGACGCAGCCGTTCCAGGACCGCCTCGCCCGCGACCTCGGCGACGGCGCCCGGGTCGAGCCCTTCGACGGCGGCGACGGGAGCACCCTCCAGGTCGACGCCTCCGGGCTGCCGGCCGCCGGCGAGGACGGCGGCCTCGACCGTGCGGCCTGGGCCGTCGCGCAGTGGGCGGTCGCCACCGCGGACGCGACGAACGTCGTCGCCGTCGAGGTCGGGGACCGCCGCTGGTCCCGCGACGACTCGACGTGGAGCGCGCTCGACCCCGACGAGCTTGCCCCGCTCGACGCGGGCCTCGTCCGCGTCCACGTCGCCGTCCCCGACGAGGACTGACCGGCAGCTACCGGAGACGACGGACGCCGCGTCGCTCACCGAGGGTGAGCGACGCGGCGTCCGGAGGAGCGGGTGTCAGCGGTCGGAGACCGGGACGTAGTCGCGCTCGGTCTCGCCGACGTAGACCTGGCGGGGGCGGCCGATCTTGGTCTGGGGGTCCTTCATCATCTCGCGCCACTGCGCGATCCAGCCGGGCATGCGGCCGAGGGCGAAGAGCGGCGTGAACATCGCGGGCGAGAAGCCCATGGCCTTGTAGATGAGGCCCGTGTAGAAGTCGACGTTCGGGTAGAGCTTGCGCTCGATGAAGTAGTCGTCGTTGAGCGCGATCTCCTCGAGGCCCATCGCGATGTCGAGGAGCTGGTCCTTCTTGCCGAGCGTCGAGAGCACGGCGTCGGCGGACTTCTTCACGATGGCGGCGCGCGGGTCGTAGTTCTTGTAGACCCGGTGCCCGAAGCCCATGAGGCGGACGCCGTCCTCCTTGTTCTTCACCTTCTTCATGAAGGTGTCGACGTCGTACTCGGCGCCCGCGATCTTGTCGAGCATCGTCAGCACTGACTCGTTGGCGCCGCCGTGCAGCGGGCCGGAGAGCGCGTTGACGCCTGCGGCGACGGACGCGTAGAGGTTGGCGTGCGACGAGCCGACGACGCGGACCGTCGAGGTCGAGCAGTTCTGCTCGTGGTCGGCGTGCAGGATGAGCAGCTTGTCGAGCGCGTCGACGACGACCGGGTCCGCCTCGTACTGCTGGTACGGCGTCGCGAACGTCATGCGCAGGAAGTCGTCGACGTACCCGCGGGAGTAGTCGGGGTAGAGCAGCGGCTCACCGACGCGGCGGCGGTGCAGGTAAGAGGTGATGGTGCGCGTCTTCGCGAGGAGCAGGACCGTCGCGAGCTCGACGGTCTCGTCGTCGAACGGGTCGAGCGACTCGGGGTAGAACGTCGACAGCGCGTTGATCGCGGAGGAGAGCACGGCCATCGGGTGGGCGTTGCGCGGGAACGTCCCCATGAAGGTGCGGAAGTCCTCGTGCACCAGCGTGTGCCGGTTCACGCGCTCGACGAACGCCTCGAGCGTCGGGGTGTCGGGGAGCTCGCCGTGGATGAGCAGGTACGCGACCTCGAGGAAGCTCGACTGCTCGGCGAGCTGCTCGATGGGGTACCCGCGGTACCGCAGGATGCCGGCGTCACCGTCGATGTAGGTGATGCTCGACTCGCACGACGCCGTGTTCATGAAGCCCGGGTCCACCGTCACGAGGCCGGTCGACTTGAGCAAGGAGGACACGACGATGCCGTCGTTGCCGTCGGTCGCCGTGACCACGGGCAGGTCCTGCGCCTGGTCGTCGACGAGGAGGCGGACCTTCGCCTGCTGAGTGGTGGTCATGGTTCCCTTCCTGCTGCTGCTCGCGCCGTTGCCGCGCGGTCGACCGTACCCCGCTTCACCCGCACGTGACCAATCCTGAACCGTCACGAGAACACCACGCCTCTGTGAGGCAGGTCACGTCAGAGATCAGGCTCCGGAGAGTCGAGCGGCGGCCTCGTGGACGCGCTCGTCGGACGCGGTGAGCGCGACGCGCACGTGGCCCGAGCCCTCCGGTCCGTAGAACGCTCCGGGCCCGACGAGTATGCCGAGATCGGCGAGGTCGGACACGGTCCGCCAGCAGTCGCCGGCGTGGTCACCGGCCGGCCGCGTCCACAGGTAGAGGCCCGCCTCGGAGTGGTCGACCTGCAGCCCCGCGTCGCCGAGCGCCCCGACGAGCACCTCGCGTCGCCGCGCGTACACGTCGCGCTGCGCGGCGACGTGGGCGTCGTCGGACAGCGCGGCCACCATCGCCGCCTGCACGGGCGCGGGCACGATCATGCCCAGGTGCTTGCGCGTCGCGAGCAGGTCCGCGACGAGCGCGGCGTCGCCCGCGACGAACGCGGCGCGGTAGCCGGCCATGCTCGACTGCTTCGAGAGCGAGTACGTGACGAGCAGCCCCTCGCGGGACCCGCCGGAGACGGCCGGGTCGAGCAGGCTCGGCACGCCGGTCGAGGCGTACGGCTCGGCCCACGCGAGCTCCGCGTAGCACTCGTCGCTCGCGACGACCGCCCCGATCTCACGGGCCGCCGCGACGACGCGCGCGAGGTGGGCGGCGTCGAGCACGCGCCCGGTCGGGTTGCTCGGGGAGTTCACCCAGACGAGCCGGACGTCGGCCCGCCCCGCCCACTCGTCGACGTCGTCGGTCGCGAGCGGCGTCGCGCCCGCGAGGCGCGCGCCGACGTCGTACGTGGGGTACGCGGTCCGGGGGTGCACGACGACGTCTCCGGGCCCGAGACGCAGGAGCGCGGGCAGGAGCCCGACGAGCTCCTTGCTGCCGACCGTGGGCAGCACCGCGTCCGGGTCGAGTCCGGGCACCCCGCGGCGCCGCGCGAACCAGGCGGCGACCGCCTCGCGCAGCGCCGGGGTGCCGTGCGTCGTCGGGTAGCCGTGCGCGTCCGAGGCGGCGGCGAGCGCGTCGCGCACGACCGCCGGCGTCGGGTCGACGGGCGTCCCGACGGAGAGGTCCACGACGCCGCGCGGGTGCGCGCGGGCGCGCTCCGCGTACGGGGTCAGGGTGTCCCAGGGATAGGCGAGACCAGAGAGGTCGGCGAGTCCCACGAGCGCCGGCGCCGGGTGCTCAGGCCTGCGGCGGCAGAGCGGCGATCATCGGGTCGTCCTTCTCGATGAGACCCATCTTCGCGGCGCCGCCGGGCGAGCCGAGGTCGTCGAAGAACTCGACGTTGGCGCGGTAGTAGTCGCTCCACTCCGTCGGCACGTCGTCCTCGTAGTAGATCGCCTCGACCGGGCAGACCGGCTCGCAGGCGCCGCAGTCCACGCACTCGTCGGGGTGGATGTACAGCGACCGCTTGCCCTCGTAGATGCAGTCGACAGGACACTCCTCGATGCACGCCTTGTCCTTGACGTCCACGCACGGCTGAGCGATCACGTAAGTCACGACCGAGTACCTTTCTGGATTCGTCCGGACCCCGACCCGGCGAGGGGCGAGGTCACGACAGGGAGACGCAGGACTAGTATCGCTCAGGTCGGGCCGTGCCCGACCCTCCCTGACCAGCCCGTGGACGAACGTCACAGACCCGAGGAGCGCTGCCGTGCCCGACGCGCCCTGGACGACGTGGACCCCGGGCACGCGGGTGGTGGTGCGCCGTCGCCTCACGCCCGACGAGGCCGCCGCGGCGGGCAAGCCGCTCACGGACGTGATCGGCGTGGTCGTCCGGACCACCGCCACGGAGCTGGTCCTGCGCGAGGACGCGGGCGGGAGCGTCGCCCCGCCGCACCGTGGCCACGGAGCGCACGACGACGTCCCGCCCCTCGTGCAGGTCCCGCTCGACGCGATCGTCGCGGGCAAGCCGGTGCCGCCGCGCCCCCCGCGACGCCCGGCCTCCCCGCGGTAACGCCGCCGTCAGGCGACGACGACCGCGTCGTCCGCGACGTCCACGACGACCGCGCCCCGGGCACCGGCGTCGCTCAGCGCCGTGCGCCAGTCCCCCGCCGCGTCGAGATCGACCCGCCGCGGCTCCCCGCTGCCCGGCGCGCGAACCGGACCGCGGACCGGCTCGGGCCGGTCGAAGAACTCCCCCACCGGCGCGTTCGACTCGAGCGCCGCGACGAGCTGCTCGAGGTCGCGCACGACCACGCGCAGGGCGGACGCCACCCAGGCGGCGTTGTCGGTGACCATCGCCTCGGTGCGCCGCGGGTCGGTGCGTCCCACCCGCGTCGCGTCCCGGAAGCTGCCCGCGGCGAGCCCGCGCGCGACGTCCCGCACGGGTGCGTCCGCGACGACGCCCAGGAGCTCGGTGGCGAGCACGTGCGGGACGTGGCTGACGAGCGCCGTCGACTCGTCGTGGACGTCGTCGGTGAGGACGTGCACCGTCCCGCCGAGCGGTCCGGTCACGAGCCGCAGCACCGTGACGAACGCCTCGCGGCGCGTCGTCCCGTCGACCGTGACGGCCCAGCGTGCGCCGTCGAGCATCCGCGGGTCGGACGCCTCGAACCCCGAGTGCTCGGTGCCGGCCATGGGGTGCGCCCCGACGTAGCGCGCGTCGAGGCCGGCCGAGCGGACGGCGTCGCGCACCGCGCCCTTGACGCTCCCGACGTCCGTGACGACGGTCGCGCCGCGCACGTGCCGCGCGACCTCGGCCGCGACCGCCCGCATGGCCCGCAGCGGGACCGCGAGCACGAGGACGTCGGGCTCCGCCGCGCACACGTCGGCCACGTCGCCGACGACCCGGAGGCCCGCGGCGCGGGCCGCGGCGCGCGTGGTGGCCGTCGCGTCGTAGGCGGTCACGTCGACGCCCTGCTCGTGCAGGAGGCGCGCGACCGAGCCGCCGACCAGCCCGAGCCCGACGACCCCGACCCGCAGCGCGGCGGTCTCGTCCGGGCGCTCGACGTCGGCCGTCACCACAGCAGCCCCGCCGCGAGCGCGGACGGATCTGCCGAGGAGTCGACGCTGCCCACCGGGACGTGCGCGACGTCGACGTCGGCGTGCACCGACTCGTCCAGCTCGCCGCGCGCGGGCACGACCCCGAGGGTCTTGAGCGAGTCGCCCGCGCGGACCAGGTCGTCGAGCACGGCCCGGACCGGCGCGTCCCACGGCGCGCCGTCCACCGTCAGGACGAACACGTACGTGCCGGCCACCGCCTTGAGCGGGCGCGTGATGAGGCTCGACAGGTTGACGCCGCGCTCGCCGAAGGACCGCGTGATCCGGGCGAGCACGCCCGGCCCCGTGACGACCGGGGTCACCGCGAGCATGGTGCGCCACGGACCGTCGCCGCGCGTGCGCGCGGCCTCCAGCGTCGCCGACGCCTCCGCCCGCGGCGCGAGCACGAGGAAGCGCGTGCGGGCACCCGCGAAGTCCTCGACCGCGCGCTCGAACGTCTCCAGCCCGTACAGCTCGCCGCAGATCGTCGGCCCGAGCGCGACCTGGTGCGGCCCCGCGTCCCGGCACGCCGCCGCGTTCGACGACGCGGCGCGCGGGGCGAGGCCCGTCCGGCGGACGAACTCCTGGCACTGCGCGAGGCCGTGCGGGTGGGCCGTGACCTCGGTCAGCTCGCCGTGGCCGGGACGCACGAACGCGTCGAACGAGATGTCGAGCACGAGCTCGTCGACCGCGACGACCGTCGCGCTCCCGACGATCGCGTCGAGCGACGGCACCACGTAGCCCTCGACCGTGTTCTCGATCGCCACGACCCCGCGCGCGAGGTCTCCCGCGGCGACCCCGGCGAACACGTCCGCCACCGTCGTGCGCGCCGCGAGACGGGCCGACCGGAACGCCTGGCCCTCCCCGCGGTCGGCGCACCAACCGGCGGCCGCCTGGTGCGTGAACGACCCCTCCGGGCCGAGGTAGCCGACGACGCTCACGCGCGCACGGGGTCCGGCGCCGACGCCCAGCGCGGCGCGAGCGCGTCCGGACCGGGCACGAACTCCTGCCCGGGCAGGACGGCGAGCAGCCGGTGCGCGACGCCGCGCTCCGCGAAGCCCGCGACGAGGCCGTCCAGCGTCGCGGCGTCCGGGCAGGAGAACGCGCAGAAGAAGATGTGCGTCCCGGTCTGCGAGCGGTGGCTGCGCAGGTGCTGGAGATCGATGCCGGCCTGGGCGACGAGCCCGAGCGTCTGCTGCAGCGAGCCGCGGTGGTCGTCCCGGGGCCCGAACGCGAGCCAGACCTGCGCGACGCCGTCGGCCCGCGGCACCACGTCCCGGCTCTCCAGGAGGCCGTACCAGACGGGCGCGCCGTCCCCGAGGACCTCGCTCCCGGCGAGCTCCGTGTACCCGAGCGCGGCGAGGGGGCCTGCGGCCACGGAGCGCTCCACGACGAGGCTGCCGTCCGGGCCGGCGAGCGCGACGCGCTCCTCCAGGCTCGTCCGCGTCGGGACGAGGGACGGGCTCACCCCCATCGTGCGCAGCACGTGGCGGCGGTCGCGCATGCCCGCCTCGTCCACGACGACGTGCCCCGTCAGGTCCCGGGCGGCGGCCGACCGCCCGACCCAGACCCACTGCGCCGGCACGGCCGACGCACCCGTGAGCACGAGCGAGGGCGGCGCCGCGAGCAGCGCCCGCTCGAGCTCGTGCGACGGCTGCGCGGGGTGCCCCAGGTGCACGACGGCGGACAGCCCGTCGATGCTCGCGACGGTCGACAGCGTCGCCGTCGTCGACCCGAGGTCGAGCAGCGCGTCCGCCTCGGCGGGGTCGCCGGCGACCCAGCCTGCCGCCGTGGCGGCGAGCAGCGCCTGCGCGCCCGACTCCCGTTCGCTGCGTCCGAGCATGGGACCTCCGTGTGTGTGGTGGACCGGGTCGTCTACTCGCAGACGACCGCGTTGTCCGGCTTGTACGTCCACCGGTAGGACTCGTCCTTGACGAGCTCCCCCTCGTGGTAGACCTTGCGGTAGTTCGTGATGGAGAAACCCGGGCTGCCCGCGGGCGTCGGGGCGCAGTCGGCGCCCGAGTGCGTGACCGTCGTGGGCTGGACGACGTTCGACTTGCCGCTCGACGACGTCTCCACGTCGTAGTACTTGGTGCTCCAGATCGCGACGTGCAGCTCGCCGCCGCCGACCCAGGACTGCATGAGGACGCCGTACGGGGTGTCGTTCTTGAACTTCATGTCGATCGAGCCCACGAAGATCGTCGCCTCGCGCCCCGCGGGGTACCGGTCGAACCAGTAGCTGTGCGGCCGGTGCTCGACGTCCTCGAGCCCCGCGAAGAAGCCCGCGTTGTACGTGGTCGTCGCCATCTGGGACAGGCCGCCGCCGACGCCCTCGGTGTGCCGCCCGCTCTCGACGATGCCCGCGGCGAAGTAGCCGCCCTCGAGCGTGATCGGCGACAGCGTGTCGACGAGCGAGAACGTCTCGCCGGGCTTGACGAGCGTCCCTGTCACCTTCTCGGCGCCGCGGCGCAGGTTCGCGGTGCGGACCGGGACGTTGGGCACGGGGGTCGAGAACTCCGAGACCTTCTCCGTGATCCCGAGAGCCTCGAGCGCGGCCACCGACTGCGCCGGGTCGGACTCCACGAGCTCGACGGTCGCGGTCCGCTCGTCGCCCGAGGCCGCCGTCGTGACGGCCGTCGCGATCGCCGCGGGGTCGATGGTCGTGCCCGGCTCCCCGCCCTCGATGACGGGGGCGCCGTCCTGGAAGACGAAGTGGGCGTCGTCCGCGGCGGTGAGCAGGTCGTTCGTCCGGTCGACGACCGACTGGACGAGCATCGCCCCGTCGAAGGTCAGGGTGAGCACGCCGTCGGCCGCCTGGAAGGAGGCGGCAGCCGCGAGAGCCTCCGGCGGCAGCTCGGGGTTCTGGCCGCCGACGGACACGACGACGGGCGCGGACACGACCTTCTGCGCCTGCGCGAGCGCGGCGTCGGTCTCCTCCTGCGTGATCGCGGGCTCCACGGGCTCGGTCGGCAGCGCGACCGGGCCGTCCGTGACGAGCCAGCTCCCGGTGACGGCCGCCGGGACCTCGTCGGTCACGAGGGCCGAGCCGTCGGCCGCCGGCGTGCTCGTCGGCGCGCCGTCCACGAACTGCACCGTGCCGTCGACCGGCTCGATCTCGAGGCTCCCCCGCAGCGCCTCGACCTGGGCGTCGAGCGCGGCGTCGTCGATCGAGAGCACCGGCGCCTCGTCCTGGCCGCCGAAGAGGTGCTGCCACAGCCGGGCCGGGCTCATCGAGAAGGCGGTGAGCTCCTCGGCGGTGGCCGCGGCGTCGAACGTCAGCCCGGCGGCCGCCGGGTCGAGGGTCGTGCTCGCCTCGCCCGCCGTGAGCGTGACCGGCTCGGCCGCACGCGGTCCGAGCTCGGCCTCGAGCGTGTCCTGCGCCGCCGTCCGGGTCTGACCCCCGACGTCCACGCCGGCGACGCTCGTCCCGCTCGGGACCTTGTCCGAGAAGAACCACTGCGCACCGGTGTAGATGCCGCCGAGGACGAGCACGCCGACGCCGGTCCACAGCAGCCCGCGCACCCAGCCGCGCCGCGGCGCCTCCTCCTCGAAGCCCTCGAAGGGCGAGGTCTCCCGCGACTCGTCGGGCGGGACGGGGCTGAAGGCGCCGGCCAGGCCCGCCGCCGGCGCGACCCCGGGGGTCGCCGCCGGTGCCGCCGCCTCCGTCGCGGCCGGAGGAGCCGGCCGGACGGACGTGCGGACGACCGGGGCCGGCCGCGACCACGGGTCGACGGGCGGGATCACCTGCGTGGCGTCCGACGCCGACGTCGGCTCCGCAGCACCGGGCGACGCGACGGGCGAGGCGGGTGCCTGCGGCGACACCACGGGCACCACGGCCGTCTGGTCGGCGTCGGGCTCCTCCGCCGCGGGCACCGCCGCGGCTCGGGCCCCGGCTTTCGGTGCCGCGGCGGACGGGTCGACCGGATCGACGGACGGGTCGCCCGTCACCGCGGCGGGCTGCGCCTCGGAGCCGGGCGAGGGGACGAGCACGGCCGGGACGCTGGGGTCGAACGCGAACACGCGCGGGACGTACGGCTCGTCCTCGTCGTCGCCGCCCTGCGCGGACGCCTCGCCCTCGGGCGCGGTCGGCGCCTCCGGCGCCGATGCAGACGCGGCAGCATCGCCCCGTGACTCGACCGTCGCGGCGGCGTCGGTCGTCGCGCTCACCTCGACGCTGCCGACCCCGACCGGGTCGTCCTCGGGGCCCGAGGCCACCGCAGAGACGTCCGCGCCCGCCGTCGGCGTCGCGGCCGCCGGTCGCTCCGCGGCCTCGGGCTCGACCGGCGCGGCGGGCTCGACCGGCGCAGCGTCCTCCGTCCCGGCCTCGGCCGGTCCGACGGGCTCGGCCGGCTCCACGGGATCCGCCACCGCCTCGCCGGCGACGTCCCCGGGGGTCTCGTTCGTCACGACGTCCGGCTCCTCGACCTGGTCGGTGGGGGCCTCCACCGCCGGGGCCTCCACGGCAGCCGTCGCCGGCTCCGCGAGGTCCTCGACCTGACCGGCCGGTGCCGCGGGCTCCGCAGGCGCGTCGTCCCGCTCCGCCGCCGCAGGCACCTCGTCCTGCTCGGCAGGCGCCGTCTCCTCGGCCGTCCCGTCGCCGCGGACCGCGTCGCCCTCGCGCTCCGCGGTGTCGTCGACCGTCGCGGGCGCGTCGTCACCGGCGTCGTCGACGGGCGCGGCCGCCTCACCGGGCGCGGCGGGCTCGGGCACCTGACCGGGCGCAGCGTCCTGCGGGGAGTCGAGTTCGGCGTCTCGGTCGGTCGGCTGACCCATCCACTGTCTCCGTGACGAAAGGCGCGCGGTCGAGCGCGCGACGACGAGGGGTGTGCGGGGACCCGCACGGCGAATTCTAGCGGGACGCGAGGGGATCCTCGGGTCCGTCGTGCCTGGTGGGACGCCCGTGGAGCGCCGGGCGGACGGGGCGGTCGCTGAACCACGAGCGCGGCAGGAAGGCGACCGCCGCGACCACGAGGAGACCCCCGTAGATCCACACGTACCCGACGGGCTCGCTCGGCACGAGGACGTCGCCGCCAGGCCCTTCGAGCGAGAGGAGCTGGACCACGACGACCCATCCGATGCCGTAGCCCAGCAGGCCGGCCATGCCGCCCCACGCGCGCGCGAGGGTGCCCGCCGCGAAGACCGTCAGCAGCGCGAGCACGATGCCCAGCCCGACGCCTCCGGGGAGGTCCACGCCGAGCAGGTGCGCCCGGTGCGCGACGGTGCCGACGAGCCCGACGAGCACGCCGACGAGCGCGCACGCCACCCCGCGGCCGATGTGCCGCCCCATACCGGTCTCCACGGGCCCCAGGTTAACGCGTGGGCCCGCGCCGGACCGGGTCGCCCGGGAGAGCGCCGCCGGAGGGAGCGTAGAACTCGTGTGAAGGGACGGGCGCCAGCACGTCGTTGCTGAGGGCGTACCAGCCCAGGAGGCCCGTGGGCTCCTCCCCCGCGGTGGACCCCGCGGTCGCGGCGGCGGTCACGTGCTGCACCTGCGTCGCGTGCGCGCGCATCGCCGCGAGGAGCTCGTCGAGGACGGGCGCCACGGGGACGCCCACGAGCGGGGGCAGCGAGGCGTCGGGGCGCGCGACGGGCGGCAGGTCCTCGTCCGGGTCGGGCAGGGTGAGGCCCTGGTCCGCGGCGAGGAGCGCGCGGACCGCGGGGTGGGCGGCGAGCGCCCGCCGCGCCGCGCGCACCGTGCTCTCGGGGGCGACGGCGAGCCAGAGCGCCGGTGCGGGCTCCCCGTCGGCATCGAGCAGCTCGAGCGCCCGGACCGTCACGTCGTGCGCGCGCACGTGGTCGGGATGCCCGTAGCCGCCGCCGGGCTCGTACGTCGCGACGACCGCGGGGCGGCGGTCGCGCACGACGGCGGCCAGCCGGGCGGCCGCCTCGTCGACCGGGACGCCGACGAACGCGCGGGGCGGGAGCCGATCCGTGGCGACCGAGCTCGCGACCCCCGGCGCGACCCACGCCATGCCGGAGTCCTCGTACCGGGGGTGCGCCCCGTCGTCGGGCACCGCGCCCGACGCGGGCAGCGCGACCGTGTCGAGGAAGACGTGGTCCACCACGCCGAGGGCGGCGAGCGCGCGGGCGAGCTCGCGCTCGCGGTGCGCGGCGAGGGCGGGGCCGTCGCCCTCGAGGTGCCCGACGCCGGTCGGGTGCGCCGGGGTGTCGATCACCTCGCCCCGCTCGCCGCGCGTGCACGTCACCACGGTGACGCGCTGCCCGGCCCGGGCCCACGTCGCGAGGAGCGCACCCGTGGCGAGCGTCTCGTCGTCGGGGTGGGCGTGCACGGCCAGCAGGCCGCCGTCGGGCACGACGGCGGCCTGCTGCACCGGCGGAACGGTCACCCGCGCGACGACGTCAGGCGCGCTTGGCGCGGGACGTGGCGCGGGCGCGCTCGGTCTGGTCGAGGATCACCTTGCGGATGCGCACGACCTCGGGCGTGACCTCGACGCACTCGTCCTCGCGCGCGAACTCGAGCGACTCCTCGAGCGTGAGGTGGCGCGGCGGGACGAGGTTCTCGAAGTTGTCGGCCGTCGACGACCGCATGTTCGTGAGCTTCTTCTCCTTGGTGATGTTCACGTCCATGTCCTCGTTGCGCGAGTTCTCGCCGACGATCATGCCCTCGTAGACCTCCTGCGTGGGGTCGACGAAGAACGAGCCGCGCTCCTGGAGGTTGATCATGGCGAACGGCGTCACCTTGCCGGCGCGGTCGGCCACGAGCGAGCCCGTCGTGCGGGTCTCGATGTGCCCGGCCCACGGCTCGTAGCCCTCGGAGATCGAGGCCGCGATGCCCGTACCCCGCGTCTCCGTGAGGAAGCGCGTGCGGAAACCGATGAGCCCGCGCGCCGGGACCATGAACTCCATGCGGATCCAGCCGGTGCCGTGGTTGGACATGGTCTCCATGCGGCCCTTGCGCTGCGCGAGGAGCTGGGTGACGTTGCCGAGGTACTCCTCGGGGACGTCGATCGTCATGCGCTCCATCGGCTCGTGCGTCTTGCCGTCGATCGTGCGCGTGACGACCTGCGGCTTGCCGACCGTGAGCTCGAAGCCCTCGCGGCGCATCTGCTCGACCAGGATCGCCAGCGCGAGCTCGCCGCGGCCCTGGACCTCCCACGCGTCGGGGCGCTCGGTCGGCAGGACGCGCAGCGACACGTTGCCGACGAGCTCGGAGTCGAGGCGGTCCTTGACCTGGCGCGCCGTGACCTTGTGGCCCTTGCCGCCCTTGCCCGCCAGCGGCGAGGTGTTGATCCCGATGGTCATGGAGATCGCCGGGTCGTCGACCGTGATGAGCGGCAGCGGGCGCGGGTCCTCGGGGTCGGTCAGCGTCTCGCCGATCGTGATGTCCGCGATGCCCGCGACGGCGACGATGTCGCCCGGGGCGGCCGACTCCGTGGGGACGCGCTCGAGCGCCTTCGTCTCGAGGAGCTCGGTGATCTTCACGTTCTGGAGCGTGCCGTCGTGGCGGGCCCACGCGACGACCTGGCCCTTGCGCAGCGTCCCGTTGAAGACGCGCAGGAGCGCGAGCCGACCGAGGAACGGCGACGCGTCGAGGTTGGTGACGTGCGCCTGCAGCGGTGCGCCCTCCTCGTACGTCGGGGCGGGGATCTTCTCGAGGATCGTCGAGAACAGGGGCTCGAGGTCCTCGTTCGCCGGGAGCTGCCCGTCCAGCGGCTGGTCGAGCGACGCGCGCGCCGCCTTGGCCGACGCGTAGACCACCGGGACGTCGAGGATCGCGTCGAGGTCGAGGTCGGGGACCTCGTCGGCGAGGTCGGACGCGAGCCCGAGGAGCAGGTCGGTCGCCTCGGCGACGACCTCGGTGATGCGCGAGTCCGGACGGTCGACCTTGTTGACCACGATGATCACGGGGAGCTTCGCGGCGAGCGCCTTGCGCAGCACGAACCGGGTCTGCGGGAGCGGGCCCTCGCTCGCGTCGACGAGCAGGACGACGCCGTCGACCATCGACAGGCCGCGCTCGACCTCGCCGCCGAAGTCGGCGTGGCCCGGGGTGTCGATGACGTTGATCGTGATGCCGTCGGGCTCGCCCACCGCGGCGGCGGCCGGGCCGGCGTAGCGGACCGCGGTGTTCTTCGCGAGGATGGTGATGCCCTTCTCGCGCTCGAGGTCACCGGAGTCCATGACGCGCTCGTCCACGTGCTGGTGCGCGGAGAAGGCGCCGGACTGGCGCAGCATCGCGTCGACGAGCGTGGTCTTGCCGTGGTCGACGTGGGCGACGATCGCCACGTTGCGCAGGTCGGAGCGCACAGACATCTACGGTTCTCATTTCGTGGGGTTCGAGGGGCGACGACGGCCGGCCACCTCTGCGCGCACGGCGCGGGAGCAGCCCGCCGCGGCACCACGGAGCACGGGCCGTCACCCGGGCGCGGCTATCCTACCGGGTCGTCACCTCGGCCACCATGACGTGGGTCACTCCCCGCTCCCGGGCCGGTGCGCGGCCGGGACGGGCCGCCGCGCCGCGGGAAGCGCGCCAGGGCCCGCCACCGCTCGGGCCGGTCGGGGTAGAGCTCCACCCACTGCTCCGAGATCGACTCCGTGACACGGGTCGTCACCTGCTCGGTCAGCTCCGCCCGTGCCGCCCGGCGTTCCGCCCGCAGGATCGCCGCGTGCTCGACACGCAGCGCCCGCACCGTCGACACGGCCATCCCGATCATCACGACGGAGAACGGCAGCGCGATGAGGATCGCAGCCGTCTGCAGCGCCTCGAGCCCGCCGGCGAGCAGGAGCGCGATGGCCAGCAGCCCCGACGTGCACGCCCAGAAGATGCGGCTCCACGTCGGCGGGTTCGGGTTGCCGCCGCTCGCGAGCATGTCGACGACCAGGGAACCGGAGTCCGACGAGGTCACGAAGAAGACGACGATGAGCACGATCCCCGCCACCGTCAGGAGCCCGCCGAGGGGCAGCCCGTCGAAAAGCTGGAACAGGGCCGTGTCGGTGTCGACCTCGCCGTCGACGAGCATGCTGCCCGGGTCGGACACCTCCCGGAAGAGTGCCGACCCTCCGAAGACGGAGAACCACAGGGTCGTCACCAGGGTCGGGACCAGCAGCGTGCCGAGCACGAACTCGCGCACGGTGCGCCCGCGCGAGATGCGGGCGATGAAGACCCCGACGAACGGCGCCCACGAGATCCACCAGCCCCAGTAGAAGATCGTCCAGGACGACTGCCAGTTCAGGCCCGCCTCGCCCTGGAACGCTGTGGTGTCGAACGTGAGCCGCACGATGTTCTGCAGGTAGTAGCCCAACGACTGCACCCACTCCCGGAGCAGGAAGAGCGTGGGCCCGAGCGCGAGCACGAGGACCAGGACGACGCCGGCGAGCACCATGTTGCCGTTCGACAGCCACTTGATGCCCTTGCCCAGGCCGGAGACGACGGAGATCGTCGCGAGCGCCGTGATCGCGACGATGAGACCGATCTCCAGGGCCGTGCTCGGCTCGACCACGTCGAGGTAGCCCAGACCGGCTGCGATCTGCAAGACGCCGAACCCGAGCGAGGTCGCGACGCCGAAGACCGTGCCGATGATCGCGACGACGTCGATCACGTCACCGAGCCGCCCCTTGACCCGGTCACCGAACAACGGCTCGAGCGCCCAGCGGATCGACACCGGGCGGCCCTTGCGGTGGATCGCGTAGGCGAGGGCGAGCCCCGCGACGACGTAGATCGCCCAGGCGTGGATGCCCCAGTGCAGATAGCTCTGGCCCATCGCGGCCTGCGCGAGCGCCGCGTCGCTGCCCTCGACCCCGGGCTTCGGGCTCACGTAGTGCGAGAGCGGCTCGGCCACGCCCCAGTACACGAGCCCGATCCCCATGCCGGTCGCGAACAGCATCGCGAACCAGACGGGGAGCCGGAAGAGGGGCTCGTCCTCGTCCTTGCCGAGCACGATGTCGCCGAACCGGCTCAGCCCCATCCAGAGGGAGAACACCACAAACCCGGCGACGACGATCACGTAGTACCAGCCGAAGACCCCGATGACGTCGCGCTGGAGCGTCTCCATGAGCGCGGTCACGGATTCGGTGAAGAGGATCGTGGCGAGCACGAAGAGCAGGATGATCCCCGCGGCGGGGTAGAAGACGCGCGGGTCGGGGCGACCGGTGCGGGGGGCGTCCGGGTCGTGCGACGCCGCGACGGCGACCGCGACCGGCGCGGAGCCCGCGTCCGTCGCGGCATCGCCGACGTCCGTGGCGGGGCTCACGGGGTCCGACGGCAGGCCGCCGCCGCTCACGGCCCGGGGCGACGGCGCGCCGCCCACGTCGCGCGCCTGGTCCTGGTCATGGTGCCGTCCCGGGTCGCCCGGGATCCCGCCCTCCGTCGTGCTCATGGACCCAGGCTTGTCGTGCGGGCGTGCCCCGGCAACCGGAACGCCTCGGGGGCGACCGCGTGCGCGGTCGCCCCCGAGGCGTCGGCAGGACCGGTGGACGTGCCGGTCGGTCCGGTCAGAACCCGGCGCCCGCCGTGGGCGGCGCGCTGCGCTCGTGGTCGACGTCGTCCCGGTGCTCCGCGAGCGCACGCTCCTCGCCCGCGAGGGACGAGGCCTCGTCGTTCGCGATGTCGCGGGCCGCCGCCTCCAGGAGCGCGTCCCGCGCGGCCCGGCGCTCGCGCTGCGCCGCCGGGTCCGGCACCGGCACGGCCGCCAGGAGTCGCCGCGTGTACGGGTGCTGCGGGGCGTGCACGATCTGCGACGTCTCGCCCACCTCGACGAGCTTGCCCTTGTGCATGACGGCGATGCGGTCGGACAGCAGCTCGACGACCGCGAGGTCGTGCGAGATGAACAGGCATGCGAAGCCGTGCTCGCGCTGCAGGTCCGTGAACAGGTCGAGGACCTTCGCCTGCACCGACACGTCGAGCGCCGACGTCGGCTCGTCCGCCACCAGCAGCTTGGGCTCGAGCGAGAGCGCGCGCGCGATGCCGACGCGCTGGCGCTGACCGCCCGAGAGCTCGTGCGGGTAGCGGTTGCGCATCGCGCGCGGGAGCTCGACCTGGTCGAGCAGGCGCTCGACCTCGCGGCTGAGCTCCTTGCCCTTCACGCCCTTGTGCAGCATGAGCGGCTCGCCGATCGACTCGCCGATCGGCAGGCGCGGGTTGAGCGAGGACCCCGGGTCCTGGAAGACGATGCCCACCTCGGTGCGCAGCGGCTTGAGGTCCTTGGGCTTCGCGCCGACCATGTCCCTGCCGACGATCCGGAGCGACCCGCCCGTGACGGGCAGGAGACCCACGGCGGCACGGCCGATCGTCGTCTTGCCCGAGCCCGACTCCCCGACCAGCCCGACGACCTCGCCCTGGTGGATCTGCAGCGAGACCTCGTCGACCGCGCGGAACGCCGCCTGGCGCCGGCGCCCGGGGTACTCGATGACCATGCCCTGCGCGTCGAGGACGAGCGGGCGGTCCTGCGTCGCCGCACCGGACGGCACGCGGTCCGTGACCGTGGTCGCGTCGCGCTTCGAACCGAGGTGCGGGACCGCCTCGAGGAGGCGCACCGTGTAGGGGTGCTGCGGGTTGCCGAAGATCTCCGCCGAGGTCCCGCGCTCGACGACCTGGCCGTCCTTCATGACCATGATCGAGTCGGCCATGTCCGCGACCACGCCCATGTCGTGCGTGATGAGGATGATCGCCGCGTCGACGCGGTAGCGCAGGTCGCGCAGGAGCTTGAGGATCTCCGCCTGGACCGTGACGTCGAGCGCCGTGGTCGGCTCGTCGGCGACGAGCAGCTTGGGGTCGCACGCGAGGGCCTGGGCGATCATCGCGCGCTGGCGCTGGCCGCCGGAGAGCTGGTGCGGGTAGGCGTCGAAGCGACGCTCGGGCTCCGGGATCTCCACGAGCCGCAGGAGCTCGATCGCGCGCTTCTTCGCGTCGGCCGGACCGACGGTGAAGTGCGTCCGGATGGTCTCGACGATCTGGAAGCCCACCGTGTACACGGGGTTCAGCGCCGTCATCGGCTCCTGGAAGATCATGGAGATCTCCTTGCCGCGGACGTGCCGCAGCGAGCCGTGCGTCATGCCGATGAGCTCGCGGTCGCCGAGCTTGGCGGAGCCGCGCGCGCGACCGTTCGGCGGGAGCAGGCCCAGCAGCGCGAGCGACGACTGGGACTTGCCCGAGCCGGACTCGCCGACGATCGCGAGGACCTCACCGGAGTGGAGGTCGTAGCTCACGTCCGTGGCCGCGGGGTACCAGGCCTTGTCGACGTAGAAGTCCACGCCGAGGTTGCGCACGGTCAGCACGGGGCTGCCCTGGCGCGCGGCCGGGGCCGCGGGAGACGTCTCGATGGCCACGCTGATCAGTGTCCTTCCTGCTGGAGCCGGCGCTCGTGGCGCCGCGACTCTGCGAGCATGGGCGCATGGGTCCCACGCTGGTCTTCCGTTCGACGTACGGCCGAGTCCTCACGCTGGCGACGGGCGTCGTCGCCGTCGCGCTGGGCGTGAGCACGGCCCTGACGGGGGACGCCGGCGCGGTCGTGGGGGCTCTGGTGCCCGCCGCGCTCGTGACGTACCTCGTCTGGATGCTGTTCTGGCGTCCTGCCGTCGAGGTGTCCGACGGCGGGGTCGAGGTCCGCAACGTCACCCGCACCGTCCACGTGCCGTGGACCGCGTACGAGGGCGTCGAGACCCGCTACTCGCTCGAGGTGCGCTACGCCGGCGGTCGCGTGACCGCCTGGGCGGCGCCCCGGTCGAGCGGGTCGGCCCGCTGGTTGCGCAGCTCCCGCAGGCACCCCGTGGACCGCGAGCGGGTGGTCACCGGCGCGAACGCCGAGACCGTCGCCGAGGCCGTGACGCAGCGTCACGGCCTGCTCGCGGCCGCCGGCCACCTCGACCGCGCGGTGCCGGGCGCTCCCGGCGCGCGCACGACGTGGCACGTCATGCAGCTCGCCGTGCTGGGCGCGCTCGTCGCGGGGACGGCCGTGGTGCTCACCGCCTGACCGCGGCGCGCCGCGCCGCCCGAGAGGTCCACGACCCCTCGGGCGGGCGGCGACGACGACGGTCATCAGCTCGCCCCGGCCTCACCGGTCGCGCCCGGCGTGGCGGTGGCCGTCGGACGGGCGACGCGCTGCGCACGGGCCATCTTGCGCTCCGACGGGATGCGCTTCTGGCGCGGGTCGAACGCGTCGCGCAGGCCGTCGCCGATGAAGTTGACGCACAGCGCGATCGCGACGATGAACAGGCCCGGCCACCAGAACAGCCACGGACGCGTCGCGAACGCCTCCTGGTAGTCGCTGATGAGCTTGCCGAGCGAGGTCGCCGGGTTCTGGATGCCGACGCCGAGGTAGCTGAGCGCCGTCTCCAGGAGGATCGCCGAGCTCATGAGCAGCGTCACGTTGACGATGATCACGCCGACGGCGTTGGGCAGCATGTGCTTGAAGATGATCCGGCTGCTGCTCGCCCCCGCGACGCGCGCGGCGTCGACGAACTCGCGCTCGCGCAGCGAGAGGAACTCGCCCCGGACCAGTCGCGCGAGCGGCGGCCACAGCACGAGCCCGAGGAACGCGCCCAGGATGAGCGGGTTGCTCCCGCCGGAGAGCAGGGCGAGCACCGCGCCGATGACGATGACCGGCATCGTGATGATGAGGTCGGTGAACCGCATGAGCCAGGAGTCCACGCGACCGCGGAAGAACCCGGAGAGCGCCCCGAAGAGGATGCCCGCCACGGTCGAGATGACACCGACGGAGAGCACCACGAGGAGCGACGTCTGGGTACCCAGCATGACGCGCGCGAACACGTCGCGCCCCGCCTCGTCCTGGCCGAAGATGTGCTCGGCAGACGGGGCGCCGCCGTTGACGAGCGGGTAGGTCGAGCCCTGGCCGGTCGCCTTGTAGGCGTACCAGCCGTTCCAGCCCGCGACGCCGATCGACGTCACCGCGAGCAGCACGATGCCGATGAGGACGACGAGCGCGACGACCGCGCCCTTGTGGTGGAAGAAGCGCCGCCGGACGATCTGGCCCTGCGACAGGCCCTCCACCTCGAGCAGCTCGATCTGGTTCTCGAGCGCGCCGCTCTGCGACGCGTCGTTCGGTGTGTTGCTCATGCGTTCACCCGGATCCGCGGGTCGAGGGCTGCGTAGATGAGGTCAGCCACGATGTTGGCGATGATGGCGAGGGCCGCGACGATGACGAGATAGGCCATGACGGGGTCGATCTCGCCTCGCTGCAGCGAGTTGAGGAAGAGCAGGCCCATGCCGGGCCGGCCAAAGACCTTCTCGGTGATGATCGCGCCGCCCAGCAGCGTGATGACGTCGATCGGGACGATCGTCGCGAGCGGGATGAGCGTGTTGCGGAAACCGTGCCGCATGACGACGGTCCGCTCGGGCAGGCCCTTGGCGCGCGCCGTGCGGATGTAGTCCTGGCTCATCACCTCGAGCATGCTCGCGCGCGAGTAGCGCGTGTACCCGGCGAACTGGATGAGCACGAGCGCGATCGTCGGGAGCAGCAGGTGCGTGTACTGGTCCAGGACCTGCACCCAGAAGTTGCCGCCGAGGTTCGGCGTGCTGTTGCCGATCGTCGGGATGGGCCGGCCGTTGATCGCCGGGGCGGCGAAGTAGGCGGGCCACACGGACATCACCTTGTCGACGAAGATCATCGACCCCACGAGGAAGGCCGTGATCGCCGCAGCACGCGCCGACACGCCCTTGTCCGGACCGCCCCACGCGAACCCGATCCCGATGCCGACGGCGACGGTGACGACGGCGAGGACGAGGACGAGCCACCAGTTGTCGACCTGGCGGAGCACGGACTGGATCGGGAAGTAGACGACGACCCCGACGACGACCGTGGTGAGCGCGGCGTAGAGCGCACGACGGTTCTGCAGGCCCGAGACGAGCGCGGTGATCGCGAACGCGAGGGCGGTGCCGGTGACGACGATGATCACGGGACCGAGGTTCGGCTCGGCCCACCAGCCCGAGAGCTGGAGGTAGAGCAGCGCGAGCGCGCTCGCGGCGAAGCCCATGCCGAACACGGTCGCACGTCGTCGTGCTGTCCCCCCGAACGCGAGCGACCACAGGAGACCTATGACCACGCCGACGACGGCGATCGCGAGGATCGAGAGGTTGGGGTCCCGGAGGAAGTCGTTGAAGCCGATCGCGCCCCACTGCTTGAGCAGGACCGCGACCCAGAAGGCCGGGAGCGAGTACAGGACGAACGAGACGAAGATCGTCAGGTAGTCGAAGGTGCTGTACTGACGGAGCGCACTGACGATGCCGACCATGACGCCGAAGACGACCGCGAGCACCGTTGCTGCGGCGACGAGCTGGATGGTCGAGATCACGGCGCCCTGGAGCAGGGTCGTGACCTGCTGGCCGGAGCGCCATGCGACACCGAAGTCTCCCTGCACGAAGTCGCCGAGCCACTTGAAGTAGCGGATGACGACGTTCGTGTTGAGGTCGAGGTCGAGCGTGCGCTGGGCGATCTGCTGCGCCTTGTTGGGGTTCGTGCTGGCCTCGAGATCCTGGAAGATGTACGGCCGGATCGCGGCGCTGACGAGCAGGAACATCGCGAACGTGGACACGAGGAGGGTCGCCAACCCTGCCAGCACACGCCGCGAGATGAAGGAGAACATCGGAGGTCTTACCTCGCTGGTCGGTAGGGACCCCGGGTCTGGGGCCGGTCGATTCTACGCGTGGGTCTCGCGTGATCGTGAACCGAGGGGCACGGGACGCCGCGGTGAGAAGACGTCGGGGACGGGAGCACGCGAGGACCGGGGGCCTCGACGGGCGGGCCGTCGAGACCCCCGGTCTCTCACGTCCGGACGGGCCCCCCGTCGTCCTCGCGGACGGCGGCGGGCCACGTCAGGCGGTCAGGGCTGTCAGCCCTCGAACGACCAGTTCCAGAAGCCGTGGAAGATGGTCGGGCTGATCGTGATCGGCTCGACACCCTTCAGGCCGTCGTTCCAGCCCTGGATGGCCGGGAACTGGAAGATCGTCACACCGAAGGCGTCCGCCCACAGGTTCTTCTCGACCTCGAGCTGGAGCTGGAACTGCTCCTCGGGGTCGGTCGAGACCTGGAGCTTGTCCAGCGCGGCGTCCACGGCCGGGTTGTTGTACTGGCCGTAGTTGTTGATGCCCGGCGTCGGCGACCAGCGGAAGTTGGCGTCCGACTCGGTGACGGCGGTCGAGGTCGACTGCCAGCCGAAGAGCGAGGCATCGTACTGGTCCTGGCCGGACTGGAGCAGCGTGCCCCACTCGGCGGCCGGGCGCCCCGTGTCGACGATCGTGAACCCGGCCTGGGAGGCGGTGTCCGTGATGAGCGCGAGCTCGTTCACGCGGCGCGTGTTCTCGTTGTTGTACGCGAAGCGCACCTCGACCCCGGGGGCGACGCCCGCCTGGGCGAGGAGCTCCTTCGCCTTCTCGACGTTACCGGCGTCGGGGTACTCGGCCGAGCCGTTCTCCGCGACCATCTGGTCGTAGTTCGGCGAGCCCGGGATGAGGATGTTCGAGTTGCGCACCTCGGCGTCCGGGTTCAGCGGCTTGATGAGGTTGTCGACGATCGTCTGGCGCGGGATCGTCAGCAGGAACGCCTGGCGGACGAGCTTGGCCTTCTCCGCGTCGCCGCCGTAGGTGGCCGGGTCGAACGGACCACCGTTCTGGAAGACGAGGTCGACGTGCTCGTACGTGCCCTCGATGCCCGAGCGGGTCTCGATGCCGTCGAGCGCCTCGAGCGCGGTGCGGACGTCGGCGGAGGCCTGCGGGCCGATGAGGTCGACCTCACCGTTCTGCAGCGCCTGGACCTGGGCCATCGGGTCGTCGATGTACCGGACCGTGACGGTGTCGATCGAGGCCTTGTTCTGGCCCGCGAAGTCGGGGTTCGCCTTGAGCGTGAGGAACTGGTTCTCCTCGTACGCGTCGAGCGTGTAGGGGCCGGTCGAGACCGTCAGCGCCGGGTCGTCCGGCATCTTGACGAACTCGAAGCCCGAGTTCCAGAACGCCGAGATCTTCGACAGCGCGGCGGTGTCGTTGTTGAGGATGGCGTCGCGGACGGCGTCCTTGGCCTCCTGCGCGTCCTCGATGCCGAGGGCCTTCTGGCCGACGACGTGCGCGGGGACGAACTGGTTGGTGAAGTTCAGCTCCCAGTCACCGAACGGCTTCGAGTAGACCGTCGTGATGGTCTTGCCGTCGTCGCTGATCGTCGGGGTGTCCTGGATGAGCGCCACGCCCGGCGAGCTGCCGTCGAAGTAGACACCGGCGTCCACTGCGTCCTGGTTGGTGACGTTGCCCTCTTCGTCGGTCTCCGCCTGCACCGTGTTGAGGTTGGTGCCGGAGCCGGCCCACTCGAGGAGGATGTCGGTCGCGTCGAACGGGGTGCCGTCAGACCACTTCGTGTCGTCCCCGACCGTGTACTCGATCGTCAGCGGGTCGTCGGACACCTTCTTGTACGTGCCGAACGACTCGTCCTGGACGAGGTTCAGGTCGGCGTCGTAGTAGTTGAAGCCCGAGTTGAGCATGTAGTTGATGACCGCGTTCTGCGTCGCGTTGCCGTTCGCGGAGCTCAGGTTGAGCTCGTTGAGGGGTGCCTCCCACGCGACGGTGACGGCGGACTCGGTGTTGATGCCGGAGTCGTCGGTCTCGGTGTTGCCCTCACCCGACGTGCCGCTGCACGCCGAGAACAGCAGTGCCCCGGTGACCGTCACCGCAAGGGCGGCACTCGTGCGCCTGATCTTCAATGTTCCTCCTCCAAGGGATGATGGGCGCGGACGGACGGGCGTCGTTCGCCCCCCGGCCGCCCCGTCTCCCGCGCGTCCGCTTGGTGTCGGTGCGCGTGGACGGGAATGCCCACCACGGTTTGAGGCAACGCTACCCAGCAAGTTGCGACGCTTCTCCCCCTTGCCCGGTTGCTGCGGTCGATCGTTATCGAGTTGATACTGGCTGGTACGGGCGCGTCGCCACCCCGAGACGGCAGGGAAACACGCGCGAAACGTGCCGTCGAGCGAGGCGGTGACGCCCGCCGCGTCTCACGATGCGGCGGGCGTCCACCGGCCCCCGGGTCGGGCCGGGGCGCCTCGCCCTCAGGGTCGCGCACGGCGGGCCGCCATGCCGCCGGGCACCGACGGAGCGCCGACGGCGCGACCCACGGTCCGAGCGCGACACGCACTCCCTCACCGCGGGGAACGAGGAGGCGGGTCCGAGGGGTCGGACGCGTCGACGATCTCGCGCAGCGCGGCGACGTACGCGTCGAACGCCGCCCGCCCCTCCGGCGAGAGGGAGTACCACGTGCGCGGCCGACGGCCGGCATAGCCCTTGGTGACCTGGATGTAGCCGGCCGACTCCAGCGCGGCGAGGTGCTTGGACAGCAGGGAGTCGCTGACCTCCAGCGTGTCCCGGAGCAGCCCGAAGTGGACGGCGTCCGCGGCGCGGAGCGAGGCCATGACCGAGAGCCGGACCGGCGAGTGGATGAGGTCGTCGAGGCGATGACGCGCGTGCGTCACGCTCGGCTCACCCGCCGTGCGAGATCGAGGAAGGGCAGGGCGGGCAGCAGGCCGACGAGCACGACCCATCCGGAGAAGCCCTCGGGGAGGACCAGCCGGATCAGGAGCAGTGCGACGACGAGGAGCAGGGCGCCGAGGAAGAGTGCGCGCTGCGTCGCCGCCGTGGCGGCGGCCGGGACGGTCCGTCCGCACCACGCGAGGAGGGCGAGGGTCGCGCCGACGACGACGAGGCCGGGGACGATCACCCCGGCCAGGCGCTCGGGCCACGACGCCAGCGCGACGGTGAACGCGGTCAGGGTGGTCGCCATGACGAGCGCGCCGACGACGTACCACCGCCGGCGCGAGCGGATCCGACGACCGACCGCGTCCGCCGCGGCGAGAGCCTCCGCCGCTGTCGACGGCCACGTACCGCTGGTGTCCTCCGGTGTCGACACGATGCCTCCAGCTCTGGAACGGGTACCTGCACGAGACGAGCTCATGCTTGCCATGAAATCACGTACTCAACGATCGTTCAAGTACTTCACCGGAGGTGCGGCGGAGGCTCTGGATCACCCCCGACGGTTCTCGGCGACCGCGCGACGCACGAGCTCGCGGAGCGCGTCGTCGTCGATCTCCGCGCCCTCGACGAGGTCGATCGCCCGGACCGTGGCGCCGTCCAGGCGCGCGTTGAAGAGACGAGCCGGGTCGTCCAGCCGGGCCCCCGCGGGGAAGGTCAGCCGCACGGCCCGCTTCAGGAGGTCCGCCATGCAGACGTTCCCCTGGCACACCCACGTGGGGACGCCCTCGGGCTTCGAGGGCTTGCGCCACTTGATCTCCTCCACGATCCCCGGGTCGGCGCCGAGGATCACCCGACGGACCCGCGCGAGCGTCTCCGCACGCCACCCGCCCGCGTGGGCGACGATCGCATCGATCTCCTTCCCTGCGGACGTCTCGTCGGCGTTCTCGGATCTCTGGCCTCGCACAGCTGCCATGTCGTGCCTCTCGCGTGTCGGGGCAGGTCGTCTGATCAGGTCGGGAGCTCAGCTCCAGGAAGCGCCGGCGAGCTGACGCGTCGTGGCGTTGAGCCTGTTGAACAGGTTGGTCGTCGCGACGTAGAGGACCAGGGCCGCCAGCTGGCGCTCGTCGAAGAAGCTCGCCGCCTCGTCCCACACGTCGTCCGGGACGGGGTCCGGGCGGTCGGCCAGCCGGGTCACGCTCTCCGCCAGCGCGAGCGCGGCGCGCTCCTCGTCGGTGAAGTACGGCGTCTCGCGCCACGCGACCACCGCGTGGAGGCGCTCGTCGGTCTCGCCCGCCTGCTTCGCGGACCGCACGCCCGAGTCGACGCAGACGCTGCAGCCGTTGATCTGGCTGACCCGGAGGTGCACCAGCTCGAGCGTCGAGTGCGGCAGGTCCGTCTGGCGGGCTGCCTTCATGAGCGCGAAGATCGCGCCCGAGGCGCCGTCGAGGAGCGCGGCCGGGTTCGACATCCGGGGTCCCGCGAGGGGGGTCGTCGAGGTCATCTGAGTTTCTCCTTGCCGTGGTGGCTGCTCGGTACGTCTCGAGCCTCGCAGCCCGTCCGACCTCGAACAACGGCGGGTCGAGCAACGTCCCCTGCGCCCTGGGTTAACGATCGGACGGGCGGCGCGGCCTCGCGGCAGGGCCGTTCGCCCAGGCTCCGACGTCAGACGCGACCGTCCGTGAGGGGTGCGAGGTCCTGGACGGTCCGGGCGAAGGCCCGGACGGGCTCGTTCTCCGCATCGGTGCGCCAGACGAGCACGTAGGAGAGCGGGTTCAGGTCGGGCACCGGCAGCCACCGGATGTGCGGCATGGACCAGTACTGGGTCACGTGGGCGGGGAAGGGATGGATGATCTCGCCCGTGCTCACGAGCTGCAGGAGCTCGTCGGCGTTGGCGACGGACTCCACGCGCTCGATCCTCTTGCCGCCCGGGGTGCGGAAGGGCAGGTAGCCGTTCTCCCAGGTCTCCGGCAGGTTCGGCAGCTTGACGTGGGCGAAGTCCGCGAGCGCCTCGACGGGCGCCGACGGCCGGCCCGCCAGCTCGTGCGTGGCCGCCACCGCGAGGACCCGGGAGTCGACGAACAGCGTCGGCCCCACCGTCAGGTCGACCTCCTCGACGGGGAGCCAGGTGACCAGGACGTCGATCTCGCCCCGCCGCAGGCTCCCGAACGGATCGGTGAAGGAGGCGTAGCGCACGCGCAGCTCGTACCGGGGGTGGCGCTTGCTGAAGGTCTCCCAGTAGCCGTGCAGGGCGGGGACGTTGAACGGCATCAGTCCGACGCGCAGCTGGGCGTCGACACCGCGGGCCGCGCGCTGGGCGCGTCGCAGGCTCTCGCGGAGGTCCCCGTAGACGGGCTCGAGATCGTCGCGGAGCGACGTGCCGAGGGGTGTGAGACGGACGTCGCGGCGGTTGGAGCGGTCGAACAGCCTGCCGCCGATCTGCCGCTCGCACTGGGCGACGACCTGGCTGACCCGTGCCTGCGAGAGGTGCAACCGTGCCGCGGTGCGGCCGAAGTGCAGCTCCTCGGCGAGCGTCAGGAAGATCTCGATGTCACGAAGCTCCACGGCGTCCCCATCTGGTCCTTCAGGTGCGGTCGTCCGGCTCACGGTACGCCGGACCGCGCGGCACCACCACGACATTGGCGGCCCCGCCGTGCTCCTGTCGTCATCAGCGCGGCTGATCGACCAGGTCAGGCATCTCCCGTTGATGGGCCACCGCGCCTCCCGGATGCTGGGAACGCAACCTCCCCGGACAAGGAGCACGACATGAGAGCACACGTCAGCTCGATCCTTCTCGGCGTTCAGGACATGGATCGAGCCAAGCAGTTCTACACCGAGGGGCTCGGCTGGAAGATCCAGAGCGACTTCGGCATCTCGGTGTTCTTCGAGTCGGACGGTGCCTCACCGGTCGGCTTCTACCGCCGCGAGGGACTGGCCGACCAGGTGGGCACGAGCCCCGAGGGCAGCGGCTTCAGCGGGCTGGTGCTGACGTACGTCGTCCGCACCCAAGCACGCGTCGACGAGATCATGGCGGAGGCGCAGGCCGCCGGCGCCACGGTCCTCAAGCCCGCCGGCGCGCTGCCGTGGGGTGGCTACGGTGGCACCTTCGCCGACCCGGACGGCTACATCTGGAGCCTCGGCTACAGCGATCACTCGCCCGACCAGCCCTACGCCGAGTAGCGGAGCGCCCGTGCCCGGGCCGAGGCGGCAGCGCCGTCGGCGGCCCGGGCGCGGGCGGCGGCGGCGGGAACACCCCCGCGGCCGGCCGTGTTCACCCCGGCATGCGCACCGCCGACGGTTCCCGCCCTCTCGTCGTGTTCGACGTCCTCGGCACGCTCGTCGACCAGGCAGGCAGCATGCGACGGCAGACACAGGTCGCCACCGGGTGGAGCGAACGTCGCGCGGGCGACCTCGTCACGGAGTGGCTCGAGCACGTCGCCGCGCAGGAGCGGAGGATCGTCGCCGGAGAGCTCCCGTTCTCCCCCAGCCACGACCTGGACGCCCTGGCGCTGGCTCACCTCGTGGCGGACGGCACGCTTCCCGGTGGTCTGAGCGCTCGGCTCGCGGACGTGCCGCGCCGCCTCGACCCGTGGCCGGACTCCGTCGAGGGTCTCGCCCTGCTCGCCGAGGACATGACCGTCGGCGGCCTCTCCAACGCCAGTCACCCGGTGCTGTCCGCGCTGACCCAGTCCTCCGGCATGAGCTGGCGCCTGACGCTGTCGGCCGAGGACGTCAGGACCTACAAGCCCGCCCCCGCCGTCTACCAGCTCGCTCTGGCGGCCGCCCCTGCAGGGTCGCCGCCGCCGTACCTCGTCGCCGCCCATGCCTGGGACCTGCGTGCGGCAGCGAACGCGGGGATGCGGACCGCGTACGTGCCCCGGCCTGGCGGCGACCCGCCGACGAGCGACGACGAGTTCGACGTCTACGCCGACGACCTCCACCACCTGCACGCTCTGCTGCGGGCGTGAGCGCCTGGGGAGCGCCCTCGGCGGTCTGATCCTCAGCGTGGGCACCGACCCCGGCGTTCTCCTCCCTGAGGAGGACGCCTACACGACCGCCGGCACTGGTGGGCATCGGCATCATGGTGGTCACCACGCTGACCTGCCTCGCTCTGGCACACCGACGCCCGCCCGCACCTGCTCGTCTGCTAGATCCACCCATCTCGACACTGGAGCGTCCATGACCAAGGGTTACTGGGTCAGCGTCTACCCCGCCATCACCGACCGCGAACGGCTGACTCGCTACAACGACCTGGCCGGTCTGGCCGTCCGGGCCGGAGGCGGGCGCGTCCTGTCGAACTTCGGTCGAGTCGTCGCCCACGAGGCCGGGATCGCCGAACGCGTCGTCCTGATCGAGTTCGACAGCTTTGAACAGGCGACCGCGGCATACGAGAGCGAGACGTACCAGGATGCGCTGGCGGCCCTCCCTCCAGGCTTCCAGCGCGACTTCCGTATCGTCGAAGGCATCGACTGACCGGGTGAGCCGACGTGCACGTCTCGTCTCGCTCCGTTCGCTCACGACCACTCAGGGTCAGACGTTGAAGCGGAACTCCACGACGTCTCCGTCGACCATGACGTAGTCCTTGCCCTCGACGCGCGCCTTGCCCGCGGCGCGCGCGGCGGCGACGGACCCCGTCGCGACGAGGTCCTCGAACGAGACGACCTCGGCCTTGATGAAGCCACGCTCGAAGTCGGTGTGGATGACCCCGGCGGCCTGCGGCGCGGTCCAGCCCTTGCGGATGGTCCACGCACGCGCCTCCTTGGGGCCTGCGGTGAGGTAGGTCTGCAGCCCGAGGGTGTCGAACCCGACGCGCGCGAGCTGGTCGAGCCCGGCCTCGTCCTGCCCCGACTCGGCGAGCATCTCCTTCGCCTCGTCGGGCTCGAGCTCGACGAGCTCGGACTCGAACTTCGCGTCGAGGAAGATCGCCTGGGCGGGCGCGACGAGCGCGCGCAGGCGGTCCTGCATGCCGTCGTCCGCGAGGCCCGCGTCGTCGGTGTTGAAGACGTAGATGAACGGCTTGGCCGTGAGGAGCTGAAGGCTGGCGACGTCGGCGAGGTCGAGCCCGGCGGCGGCCGCGCCCTGGAAGAGCGTCGTGCCGGCCTCGAGGATCGCCTGCGCCTTCTGCGCGGCGTCGAGGAGGGCGGCGTCGCCCTTCTTGATCTTCACCTCCTTCTCGAGGCGAGGAACCGTCTTCTCGAGCGTCTGGAGGTCGGCGAGGATCAGCTCGGTGCTGATGGTCTCAATGTCGCCCTCGGCGTCCGTCGAGCCCTCGACCCGGACGACGTCCGGGTCGGCGAACGCGCGGGTCACCTGGCAGATCGCGTCGGCCTCGCGGATGTTGGCGAGGAACTTGTTGCCGAGCCCCTCCCCCTCGCTGGCGCCCTTGACGATCCCGGCGATGTCGACGAACGACACGGTCGCGGGCAGGATGCGCTGGCTGCCGAAGATCTCGGCGAGCTTGTCGAGCCGCGGGTCGGGGAGCGAGACGACGCCGACGTTCGGGTCGATCGTCGCGAACGGGTAGTTCGCGGCGAGGACCTGGTTGCGCGTCAGGGCGTTGAACAGGGTGGACTTGCCGACGTTGGGCAGGCCGACGATGCCGATAGTGAGTGCCACGTCGCCCGAGTCTACGGGCCGGGGCCGCGGTGCGCGGACCCCGGCCCGGAGATCAGGCCGCGGACATCACCTTCTGCAGCAGCTCGGGCGCGCGCCGGTCGTACGCGCGGGCACCCCAGCGGACGCCGAGGAGCAGCACGACGACCCCGACGACCGCCCCCACGACGAGCGTCACCCAGCCCACGACCGGCTGGTCGGCCAGGATCGCGACGAGCCCCGGCACGAGGAACGGGAGCGACAGCGCGAGGACGAGCAGCATCGCGACCGACTGCGCGACGAGCGTCGCCATCGCGGCGCCCTGCGGCTGCTTGAACGGGCTGTCGCCGGGCTTGGGCACCGGGTACAGCAGCCGCGCCGACGTCGCGCTCGACACGCCGGTCGCGACCAGGAGCGTGCCGACCGTCAGGCCGAGCAGCGCCGGCAGTGCGTCCCAGCGTCCGGCCACGGCGACGGAGGCCACCGCGAAGACGAGCGTCACGACGCTCCCCGCGACCAGCACCGGCAGGGCGCGGCCCCACCGGTCCGCACGCCCGGAGACTCCCGTCGACACGTGCAGCGCGAACGCCGTGTGGTCGTACGCGATGTCGGCCGAGATCGAGAAGCCCAGGATCCATGCCGTGAACGGCGCGAGCGCGAGGAAGATCCCGGAGCCCGACCCCCCGCCCACCACGAGCAGCACGACGGGGATGAGCGGGACGACCGCGATGGACCCCGAGTACCGCGGGTCGCGGAGCCAGTACGTCGCGGTGCGCGCCGCGACGGCCCCGGTCGGCGTCGCGGGGAACCGGGAGAAGAAGCCCAGCCCCTTGGCCCGGCCTCCGGAGCCCGCCGCGGGCGGCGTCACGAGCGCGCGGGCGAGCGCCTTGTCCCACACGACCCACGCCAGGGCGAGGGTGACCAGCGCGACGACGAGCCGCGCGAGCGCGAGGCCCCACGCGCCGTCGTGCACCGCGGCACCCAGGCCCCACGGGGCGCCGAACGGGGTCCAGGCCGCGATCTCCGCGAGACGCGTCACCATGCCCCGCACCGCGTCGCCGTCGACCGGGCCCTCCCCGAGCTGCGAGCCGACCCAGGCGAAGGCCGGCCCGACGAGGACGAGCGGCACGAACGCCGCGATCGTCACGACCTCGCGGTAGCGGCGCGACTCGAGCAGCGGGGCGAGGGCCGTCGTCGTCGCGCGCGAGCCGACGACGCAGAGCGCCACCGCGAGGACCGCGCCGACGAGCGCGGCGAGCACCGCGAGGGGCGTGCGCCACCACGCGAAGGAGACACCGAGCGCGGCGAGGGCGGTGACGATCCCGGGGATCGACACGACGCCCGCCACGGCGAGCCCGGCGAGGAGCCGTCGCTGCGGGATGCCGAACAGGACGAAGCGCTGCGGGTCCAGGGTGGCGTCCACCCCGAACGCGAAGAGTGGGATCACCCACCACCCGAGGACGGCGAGCGCGCCGACGAGGATCATGATCGACCCGGCGAGCGCGGGGTCGTCCGTGCCGAGGACCACCATCCCGACGACGAGCATCCCCACCACGAACAGGCCGTAGAGCGCGCCGACGAGGAACCCGATGGTCTGCCACACGCTCCGCCGGAACCTGTTGCCCATCAGGGTGAGCTTGAGCCTTACGAACTGCGCAACCACGCGAGGCCCTCCGTGCTCTGCCGACCGCCGACGAGGTCGACGAACCGGTCCTCGAGGCTCTGGTCGCCGCGCACCGCGTCCACCGTGCCGGCCGCGAGGACGTGGCCGCCCGCGACGACCGCGACGTGGTCGCACATGCGCTGCACCAGGTCCATGACGTGCGAGGACACGACGACGGTCCCGCCGCTGGCGACGTAGCCCGCGAGGATGTCGCGGATGTTGGCGGCCGAGACCGGGTCGACGGCCTCGAACGGCTCGTCGAGGACGAGGGTGCGCGGGGCGTGGATGAGCGCGGTCGCGAGCGCGATCTTCTTGGTCATGCCCGCCGAGTAGTCGACGACGAACGTCGTGGCGTCCTTCGCGAGGTCGAGCGCCGCGAGGAGCTCCGCCGTGCGCTCGGCCACGGTGTCGCGGTCCATGCCGCGCAGCAGGCCCGCGTACGTGACGAGCTGGGCACCGGTGAGCCGGTCGAAGAGCCGGACGCCGTCGGGCAGGACGCCGAGCTGCCGCTTCCCGGCGACGGGGTCGGCCCAGAGGTCGGTGCCGTGCACGTGCGCGGAGCCCGCGTCGGGGCGCAGGAGCCCGGTCGCCATGGAGAGCGTCGTCGTCTTGCCGGCGCCGTTGGGCCCGACGAGCCCGTAGAAGGAGCCCGCCGGGACGTCCAGGTCGATCCCGGCGACCGCAATCTTCTCGCCGAACCGCTTCCAGAGACCGCGCAGCGAGAGCGCGGCGGCCGGGTCGGGCGGCGTGGGGGGCCCGGGCTGCGTCCCGGGGACGGGCCCGGTCACGGGTCCGGGCACGGTGCCGGGCACCGGGCCGGGGGCGGGCGGGCCGGCCGGGGCGACGGGTGGTAGGGGCGTGGGATCGACCATGCCGCCAACGTAGCGGAGGGTCCCGACGCCGGGCGGTGCCTTTTGTCACGACGTGTCCGCCGGGACGGGGCGTGCGACGTGTCGGACCCGTCGTGTCGGTCCCCCGTGGGAGGGTGCCGCCATGGACACCTCGGGATGGTTGCTCTTCGCGGTCGGCCTCGTGCTGGGGCTCGTCGGCGGCGCCGCGCTCGTCCTCACCGTGCGGCGCGCGTCGCCCGACGCCGCCGCGGCGGAGGTCCGCCGGCTCACCCAGCTCCTGGGCCAGGCGCAGCAGGAGGCCGCGCGCGGCGCGGGTCTGGCGGAGCGGCTGGAGGCCGAGCGCGAGGGCTTCGTGCGCCAGCTCGGCGCGGCCCAGCGCAGCGCCGACGAGCGTCTCGACCTCGCGCAGGCGACCCACGAGCAGCAGCTCGCCGAGCTGCGGGCCGCGGCCGAGCGCCGCGTCGAGGAGGTCCAGGGCGACCACCGCCGGCTCGAGGCGCAGTTCGAGGCGCTCTCGCGCAAGGTGCTGGCCGCGGGCACGGAGCAGTTCCTCGTCCAGGCGGAGGAGCGCCTGCGCCGCAGCCAGGAGCAGGGCGCGGCCGAGCTCGAGCGCCGCGAGGAGGCGGTGCGGCACCTCGTGGAGCCGCTCGCGGGCGCGCTCGAGAAGGTGCGCGCCGAGGTCGCCGAGGCCGAGCGTGCGCGGCTCGCGGCGCACGGCAGCCTCGCCGAGCAGGTGCGGGGGGTCCGCGACGCGTCGGAGCTGCTGCGCGCCGAGACGTCGCAGCTCGTCACCGCGCTGCGGTCGTCGCAGGTGCGCGGCGCGTGGGGCGAGCTGCAGCTCCGCCGCGTGGTCGAGGCGGCCGGCATGCTCCCCCACGTCGACTTCGTGGAGCAGGACCAGGTCGCGACCGACGACGGCACGTTGCGCCCCGACATGGTGGTCCGCCTCGCCGGGGGCAAGCAGGTCGTCGTCGACGCCAAGGTCGCGTTCCTCGGCTACCTCGACGCGCAGGGCGCGACCGATCCCGCGGTGCGCGCCGACCGGCTCGCCGCGCACGCCCGCCACATGCGCAAGCACGTCGACGACCTCGGCGCCAAGCGCTACTGGGACCAGTTCGGCCCGGCGCCCGAGTTCGTCGTCATGTTCGTGCCCGCGGAGTCGTTCCTCTCGGCGGCCGTCGAGCAGGACCCGTCGCTCCTCGAGCACGCGGTGTCGAAGAACGTCGTCATCGCGACGCCCATGACGATGGTCGCGATGCTCCGGACGATCGCCTACGCGTGGCGGCAGGACGCGCTCGCCACCAACGCGCAGCAGGTCCTCACGCTCGGCAAGGAGCTCCACGGCCGGCTCGCGGTCATGGGGTCGCACCTCGCCAAGCTCGGGCGTCAGCTCCAGAACGCCTCCGACGCGTACAACCGCACGGTCGGGTCGCTCGAGACGCGCGTGCTCGTGAGCGCCCGCCGCTTCGCCGACCTGCACGTCGTCGACGACGAGCTCGCGACCCCGGCGACCGTCAACCCGCAGCTCAGTGCGATCAGCGCGCCCGAGCTCCTCGCCTCGGTCAACGAGTCCGTCGTCGCGATCGACGAGCGGCCCGAGGACCGGGACGCCGAGTCCCGGCGCGGGGCGTCGCACGACGAGGCGAGCGCCTGACCCAGTGCTCGCAGGCGGCGCGGACGACGGTCAGACGGGCTGCACCGAGAGCGACGTGCGGCCCCCTCGGGTGGGGCGGCCGCCGTCGGAACCCGACGACTTGAGGTCGGCGCGCAGCTCGCGCGGCAGCGAGAACATGAGGTCCTCCGTCGCGGTGCGGACCTCCTCGACCTCACCGAACCCGCGCTCCGCGAGGTACGCGAGGACGTCGTCCACGAGGATCTCGGGCACCGACGCGCCCGACGTCACCCCGACGGTCGTCGCGCCGTCGAGCCAGGCGGGGTCGATCTCCTTCGCCCGGTCGACCCGGTAGGACGCCCCGGCGCCCGCCTGGAGCGCGACCTCGACGAGGCGGACCGAGTTCGACGAGTTCGCCGAGCCGACGACGATGACGACGTCCGCGTCGGGCGCGAGCTTCTTCACCGCGACCTGGCGGTTCTGCGTCGCGTAGCAGATGTCGTCGCTCGGCGGGTCCTGGAGCGTCGGGAACTTCTCCCGCAGCCGGCGGACCGTCTCCATGGTCTCGTCGACGGACAGCGTGGTCTGCGAGATCCACACGACCTTGTCGGGGTCGCGGACCACGACGCCGTCGACGTGGTCGGGCGAGTCGACGACCTGGACGTGGTCCGGCGCCTCACCGGCCGTGCCCTCGACCTCCTCGTGCCCCGTGTGGCCGATGAGGAGGATGTCGTAGTCGTCCTTGGCGAAGCGCACGGCCTCCTTGTGCACCTTGGTCACGAGCGGGCACGTGGCGTCGATCGTGTCGAGGTTGCGGGCCGCGGCGGCGGCCTTGACCGCGGGCGAGACGCCGTGCGCCGAGAACACGACGCGGGCGCCCTCCGGCACCTCGTCGGTCTCGTCGACGAAGACCGCACCGCGCTCGCTCAGCGTCTCGACGACGAACTTGTTGTGCACGATCTCCTTGCGCACGTACACCGGCGCGCCGTAGTGCTCGAGCGCCTTCTCAACCGCGACGACGGCCCGGTCCACGCCCGCGCAGTAGCCGCGCGGCGCGGCGAGCAGGACGCGCTTGCGCGGCACGGAGCCCTGCGGGGCCGTCTCCGACGGGACGACGGGGAGGTCGGACGAGTGCGCGGACGAGCCGGCGGGGAGGTCGCTCACGCCACCGAGTCTAAAGCCTGTCGAACAACCTCGTTGGGGTGTTCGGCAGCGTCCTTCTCGGACGTCCCTATGCCGCGGTGGCGGTGAGGGTTCCCACGTCGTCCGGGCTGGTTTCACTCGCGCGGGCGCGCGGGCCAGAGCCTTCCCGTCGGTGGGCGTTGGTGACCTGGCCTCGTGCTTCGGGGTCCAGGACCTGGGAGGCTTTGTTCCCGCCCCAGGCGGCGAGGTTGATCGCGGCGTTCAGATCGCGGTCGATGGTGTGCCCGCACTGCTCGCAGGTGAAGACCCGCTCCGCGAGGGTGAGCGTGCTCTTCACGTCTCCGCACGCCGAGCAGGTCTTCGACGACGCGAACCACCGGTCCGCGGTCAGGACGTGCCCGCCGTACCAGGCCATCTTGTACGTGATCTGGCGAGCGAACTCACCCCAGGCCGCGTCCGAGATGGCTGCGGCGAGCCGGTGGTTGGCGAGCATGCCGGTGACGTTGAGGTCTTCGATGACGAGCCGGTCGTGGGTCTTGACCAGCGCGTTCGAGACCTGGTGCAGGAAGTGGTGACGGCGGGCACGAACCCGCTCGTGGTGACGAGCCAACCGGGCCACGGCGGACCGCCGCTTGCCGGAGCCCTTGGCCTTGCGGGACACGGACTTCTGCAACCGCCGGGTCAGGGGCTGGCCCACACGCAGTGCCTTGGGTGCGGCGTCGATGCGCAGGGTCTGGGTGCCGTCGGCCAGGGCGACGACGACGGGTGTGTGCAGCCCGCGGTCCATGCCCGCCCACCCGCTGTGGTCGGCGTCGTCACGGACAGGATGCTGGGCGCCGGGGTGCAGGTCGGCGGCTTCGACGTTCACGCTGATGCGCCACCGGCCACCACGGCGGGAGACGGTCGCGAACAGGATCCGCGCCCGCCCCTGGGCGAGCATGCGCCGCAGGCGGCGGGTGTCGTCATGCACGCGGATGGCACCGATGCCGGGCAGGGTCACCGAGCGTGGACCTTTCTCGCCGAGCCGGATCATGGAACGCTCACCCGACGTCGTCCTGGACACCTTGTTGCGCATCCGGAACGATCCGCGCCCATGGTTCTTCTTCTTGAACCTCGGGTGTCCCACGGTGCGTCCGGCGCGTTTGCCGCGCCGGGAGTCGGTCCACGCCTTCAGGGCTTTGCCGAGGTCGACGACGGCTTCCTCGAACACCTGGGCGCTGACCTCGGTCCGCCAGGCCAGGCCCGTGACCTCCAGCTCGGCGACACCCGCACCGTCGACCACGAAGCGGCGCCCGGCGTCCTCAGTCTTCTTCCACGCGTTGAACGCATTGATCAGGTCGAACCCGGTCCATGGGACCTTCACCTCCACGGCGCCGTTCTTGGCAGCGTCGCGGGCGTCCAGGTGCAGGCGCAGGCCCTGGTTGAACGCGAACCGGGCCGCGCCCTCGTGCCGGGCCAGGGCGCGTGCCTGCTCCCCGGTGGGGTCAGCCACCAGCTGGAACGTCGTATGCCTCGACACGACCAGGACGCTACCGGCCGGCACCGACAACGACTGGGATGTCAGACCTGGTCAGGACGATGGCGCACGTGTGAACCATCGCCGCGGCGCTCTTGCCCGTCCGACCTGACCAACACGGCCTGGGCGCGCATCCCCGCGCTCGAGATCCCCACCCACACCCGCGGCGGGCGGCCTTCCTGCGAGCACCGTTGGCGCGAGTACGTCGACGCGCTTCTCTTCGTCGTGACCACGGGCATCCCATGGCAGGCGCTCCCGCACGACTTTCACCGTCTCCTGGTCCGCGGCCCGAAGAACCCGTGGCCGTCCGTGGCGCATGTCTGGGCCGACAAGGGCTACACGGGGCAAGCACCCGCCGACGCGGCACCGCGGCAGGGAACAAGCTGGAGATCGTCTCTGGCCCCCAACCCGCCGGAAGGTTCGTCGTTCAACCAGGGCGCCGGGTCGTCGAGCGGACGAACGCGTGGGGCAACCGGCGCCGCCTCGTGCGGCAGTAGGAAGCCACACTCACCGCCCGTGAAGCGTTCGTCATCCTGTCCCAGGTCCGACTCCTCCTGCGCCGCCTTGATCACCACGGGTAGTTGTTCGACAGGCTCTAGGTGAGCGCCCGCGCGCCGACCTCGGTGAGGCCTGTCACCTCCGACCCGGGCCCGCCCTCCTCACAGCACCGCCGCCGGTGGCCCACCGCCCCTCCCCAGCGTCCGCGGGGGCCGACGCGCGGAGACGGATCTCACCCGACCGGGACGGCCCTCCCGGTCGCCGGACCTCCGGGCGCCCGTGAGGATCGAGGGATGGCCGACGACCTCGACCCGACCGACCCCGACATTCCCCCCGACGCCGCCGACCCGAGCGGCCCCACAGGGACCAGCGACCCCGCCGGACCCGCCGGACCGGCACGGCCGCGACGGCGCGTGTGGTGGTGGCTCGTGCCCGGAGTCGCGGTCGTGGTGGCAGGCGCGCTGGTCCTCGCGGCGACGGTAGAGCACGACCGGTGGGTCGCGTCCGTCGACCAGCACCGCGCCGACGTCGAGCAGGCCGAGCGCGACGCCGAGACCGCCCGCGCCGAGGCCGTGGCGGCGTACGAGCCCCGCCTCGCCGCGCTCGCCGCGACGGAGGTGGTCGGGGGTGCCGTGCTGGCGGGCAGCGAGGGCCAGGTCGAGGACCCCGCCGTGCGCGACCCGCTGGCGGCGGCGCTGCCGGAGGCCGGGTCGCTCGTCGGGACACCCGTCGAGTACCCGGTCGAGGTCCGCACGGTCGACGCGCTGTCGCGCCCGAACCCGTTCTTCCCACGGACCCTGCCGGAACGGCGGTTCGAGGTCGTCACGGGGTCCACGCCGTCCCCCGAGGCGCTCGACGACGCGGCCTCGGCGGTCGCCGCCGCGACGCAGGACGTCGCGACGGCGTGGCAGCAGTGGGCGTACGACGGGCTCGAGGATGCGGTCGCCGAGGGGCGACCGGTGCTCGCGGAGTCGGCCGGGCTCGTCTCGGACGAGGCGCACCGCACGGCGCTCGACACCGCGCTCGCCGCCGCCGGCACGACGCTCGACGCCGGCGTGGGCGGCGATCCCGTCGCCGAGACGGTGGCGCAGCGGGACGCCGTGCTCGGCGCCACCGAGGCGGTCTGGAGCGACCGGCTGGCGCTGACGCTGCAGCAGCGCCGCGAGCTGGGGCGCGCGCAGGGAGTGGACTGCACGGTCGACCGCTGCGTCGCGCTGACGTTCGACGACGGGCCCGGCGCGGACACCGAGCGACTGCTGCAGACGCTCGCGGAGAAGCACGTCACCGCGACGTTCTTCCTCGTCGGGACCAACGTCGAGAAGCGCCCCGACGTGGTGCGGGACACGGCCGCGGCGGGGCACCTGCTCGCGAACCACACCTGGGACCACCCCCAGCTCACGACGCTCGACGACGACGAGGTGCGCGCCGAGCTCGAGCGCACGCAGGAGGCGATCACCACGGCGTCCGGCGCGACGCCGACGTTCCTGCGCCCGCCCTACGGCGACGTCGACGACCGCGTCCGGTCGGTCGCGACCCGCACGGGGCTGCAGGTGATCCTCTGGAACCTGGACACGCTCGACTGGAAGACGAAGGACGCCGCGGAGACCCGGCGGCGCGCCGTCGAGGGCGCCCGGCCGGGGAGCGTCGTCCTCATGCACGACATCCACGCCACGACGGTCGACGCCGTGCCGGGCATCATCGACGACCTGCGCGCCCAGGGGTACCTGCTGGTGACGGTCGACCTGCTCGCCCCGTGAGCGACCACGCGGACCCGGCGGCGCACGTGCCGACGGGCGGGCGCGCCGGGTGGGCGTGGGTGGGGTGCGGCAGGCTGGACCCGTGACCGCCTCGCTCCCCCTGCCCGACGACGCCCCCCGGCCGGGCGTCTCGTCCGCGCGGGGCGCCCGGCCCGGGGACCGCGGCCCGCTTCCGGCGCGCGCGCTCGAGACGAGTCCGGAGCACCCGTGGCCGGTGCGGCTCCTCGCCCGCAAGATCGAGCAGTACGTGGAGCGGATGGCTCCCGTGTGGGTCGAGGGCCAGGTCGTGCAGCTCAACCGGAGGCCGGGGACCTCGACCGCCTTCCTCACGCTGCGCGACACCGACCTGGACATGTCGCTGCCCGTGTCCGCGGCCACGCGCGTGCTGGACGGCACGCCCCTCACGGAGGGCGCGCACGTCGTCGTGCACGCCAAGCCGGTCTTCTGGACGCGGCGCGGCTCGCTCCAGCTCCAGGCGCGCGAGATCCGTCCGGTGGGCGTCGGCGACCTGCTCGCGCGCATCGAGCACCTCAAGCGCGTCCTCGCCGCCGAGGGCCTGTTCGACGCCGACCGCAAGCGGCCGCTGCCGTTCCTGCCGAAGGTCGTCGGGCTGGTGTGCGGCCGGGAGTCCAAGGCCGAGCACGACGTGGTGGTCAACGCGCGCGCCCGCTGGCCCCGGGTCCGGTTCGAGATCCGGGAGGTCGCGGTCCAGGGAGCGCACGCCGTCCAGCAGGTGGGCGACGCGATCCGCGCGCTGGACGCCGACCCGGACGTCGAGGTGATCGTCGTCGCGCGCGGCGGCGGGGCGGTGGAGGACCTGCTGCCGTTCTCGAACGAGGCCCTCGTCCGGGTGGCGGCGGCGTGCCGCACCCCGCTCGTCAGCGCGATCGGCCACGAGACGGACAGCCCGATCCTCGACCTCGTGGCGGACTACCGCGCCTCGACGCCGACGGCCGCCGCGAGGCGCGTCGTCCCGGACGTCGCGGAGGAGCGGGCACGCCTGGCCCAGGGGCGCCACCGGCTGCGGACGGCGATCGCCGGGCGCGTCGCGCGTGAGCAGGCGCTGCTGGACGGCCTCCGGTCCCGCCCGGTGCTGGCCACCCCCGGCACGATGCTCGCCGACCACGCCGAGCGGGTGGCCGCGCTGCGCGACCGCGCGCGACGCGCTCTCGACACGCGGCTCGTCCGCGCCTCCGGCGAGGTCGGTCGGCTGGATGCCCAGGTCCGGGCCCTGTCGCCGGCGTCGACGCTCGAGCGGGGGTACGCCGTCGTGCAGCGGGCTGACGGACACGTGGTCCGCTCCCCCGACGACGTCGCGGCGGGCGACGTCGTCCGCGTGCGGCTCGCGCGCGGCGCGCTCGACGCCGCGGTGACCACCACGCACGACGGCGAGCCCTCGCCCGACGCCTCCCGGGGCGCGCCGTGAGCCGCGTCCCGCACCCCGCGGCGCCCGGTTCCCGGACGCCCGGTCCGACCATGACGCACAGATGGGGTTGAATACTGCCGTGACTTCCTTTGACAACGCTGTCACGACCGACGTCGCGACGCTCTCCTACGAGCAGGCGCGCGACGAGCTCGTGCAGGTCGTCGCGCGGCTCGAGGCCGGCGGCGAGCCGCTCGAGGCGTCGCTCGCGCTCTGGGAGCGCGGCGAGGCGCTGGCCGCGCGCTGCCAGGAGTGGCTCGACGGTGCGCGGGCCCGGCTCGACGCCGCACGCTCCCAGGACGCGGGAGGCACGCACGACGAGTCCGACGAGACCCCCGACGACACCACCGGAGACGACCGATGAGCACCTCCCCCGCCGCCCCCGCGACCGACGGCGCCCCGGAGCGCCACGAGCACGTGCTCGTGGTGGGCGAGGCGTTGATCGACGTGGTGCACCGCGCCGACGGCAGCGTCGACGAGCACCCCGGCGGCAGCCTCGCCAACGTCGCCCTCACCCTCGGGCGGCTCGGGCGCGACGCGCGCCTGGCCACCTGGCTCGGGACCGACGCCCACGGAGAGGCGGTCCGGTCCTGGCTCGACGACTCCGCCGTGACCCTCGCCCCCGGCAGCACCGGCGCCGACCGGACCAGCGTCGCCACCGCCCACCTCGACGGCCAGGGCGCCGCCACCTACGAGTTCGACCTGGAGTGGCGCGTCCCGGCCGGCACCGCCCCGGGCGCCGGCACGCTCGCCGTACACACGGGCTCGATCGCCGCCGTCCTGGAGCCCGGCGCGTCCGACGTGCGCGCCCTGGTCGCCGCCGCGCGCGACACCGCCACGATCACCTACGACCCCAACGCCCGCCCCGCGCTCATGGGCGACCCCGCCGACGCCCGCGCCCGGATCGAGGCGCTCGTCGCGCTCGCCGACGTCGTCAAGGTCAGCGACGAGGACCTCGCCTGGCTCGTGCCCGGGACGGACCCCGTCGCGGTCGCGCGCGACTGGCTCGCGCTCGGCCCCGCGCTCGTCGTCGTCACCTACGGCGGCGAGGGCGCCCTCGCTCTGACCATGGCAGGCGAGCAGCGCGTCACGGCCCCGCGGGTCGAGGTCGTGGACACCGTCGGCGCGGGCGACTCCTTCATGGGCGCGCTCCTGGACGGGCTCTGGGACGCCGGCCTGCTCGGCGCCGACCGCCGCGACGCGCTGCGCGCCGTCGACACCGCCACGCTCACCCGCCTCCTCGAGCGCTGCGCCGCCGTCGCCGCCGTCACCGTCTCGCGCGCCGGCGCCAACCCGCCGCGCCGCGCCGAGCTCGCGCCCGCCTGAGCCGGTCTCCCGGCGCGGGGGGGGCCCCCCGCCGGGGGGCCCGCGGGGGCCCCCCCGCCCCACAGAACGGGGGGGGCGGGGGGTGGGGCCCGTGGAGCGGCCCCGGGG